>JASHQV010000350.1 GCA_030038955.1 Solirubrobacteraceae bacterium | reverse complement strand
GCCGCCTGGTCGAGCCCGGCGCCGCTGACATGCCGGTCGAGCGCGACGCGCGCCGCCTGACGCCGCTCGCTCCCGGAGGCGCCGGTGTACAGCATCCCCAGTGCGACGTTCTCGAGCGCCGTGAGCGTGTCCTGCAGGTGGAAGGCCTGGAACACGAACCCGATCTCGTGTGCCCGCAGCCCGGCCAGCGCCACGTCCGACGTCCGCGCGATGTCCCGTCCGAGCACGGTCACGGTGCCGCCCGTCGCCCGCTCGAGCGTGCCGAGCACGGTCAGCATCGTCGTCTTCCCGGAGCCCGATGCGCCGGCCACCGACAGCTGCTCGCCGACCTCGACCTCGAGGCTCACCCCCCGTAGCGCCCGGACTCCGCCCGTGTACTCCTTGATCACCTCGTCCAACCGCAGCGCGATCACGCGCTCACCCCTGCGAGTCGGTGACCTGCAGCCCCGGGTAGATTCCCGCGCCTGAGATCTGCACGTAGCCGGCCGCGAACAGCCCGGTCGTGACCGGGATCAGCTTGTGCGGGTAGGTCGCCTCCTGCACCGCATAGCTGTCACCACTGGTCGCCAGCAGCGCCGTCACCGGCACCGACAGCACGTGGCGCGCCTCCGCCTCGACGAAGTTCACGCTGACCGCCGCCTGGTCGAGCCCGGCGCCGCTGACATGCCGGTCGAGCGCGACCGTCACCGGGATCGTCGGCGACGAGTTGCCCGAGTTGTTACCCGAGTCGTCGTCTGAGCTGGAGCTCTGCGCGACCGAGCTGACCGACGTGATCCTGCCCTCGACGGTGTTGCCGGCGGGCATCTCAACCGACACCTTCTCACCGGCCTTGGCCTCACTCTGCTGGGTGGCGGGGAGGTCGACGGTCACGACCAGCCGCGTCGAGGTCGTCTGCATGATCTCCGTGGCGCTGCCGCCGCCTCCGCCGCCGTTGTCGTCGTCGTTGCCGGAGTCGCCCGACTTGTCGGAGTCCTTGGGCGAGCTCGAGCTGCCGCTCGGGGAGCTGCTGTGATCGCTAGGAGAGCTCGCGTGACCACCGGGAGAGCCCTGCTCGAGCTTGGCGATCTTCGCCTCGAGCTTGGCGATCAGCGCCGTCAGCGCGCTCAGGCTCGGCGTCGCCGACTTGTGCCTGTGATGCTTCGACGAGCTGCTGGAGCCGCTGGGCTTGGTGGTCGTGGTGGTGGTGCCCGTGGTCGTCGTCGGGGTCGTCGAGGTGGTTGCGGCGGTGGTCGCCGACTCGAGGCTGACGAACTTCGTCCCCGGGTCGCTCGTACCGCTCGTGTCCGCGTCGGAGTCGTCATCGGCGGCGGCCGGTGAGCCGCCGCCGCTGCCCGTCGAGCCGACGGTCGCGTCGACCGTCGAGATCAGCTGGGCGCCGGGCAGGAACACGACCTGACCGAGTGGTAGCGAGCCGGTCTGCTGTTCGCCGAACGCCTCCTGCAGCGCCTCGACTCCAGCGGTGGTCGCGGCCTGCCAGTCGTCGTCGACGACGATCCCGTCCGGGTTGTAGCCGAGCTCCACGAGGTTGCGGTTGAGCTGCTCGATGTCGTTGCCCGGCCCGTCGCTCGAGTCCAGCTCGCGATACGCGGGGGTGGAGCCGTTCAGCAGCAGCACCGGCTCGCCGTCGATGTCGTACAGCGGCTCGCCGGGTTTGATCACCCGGCCGACGGCGGGCACCCACGTGACCGTGCCGCTCAGCCGGTTGTAGACGGTCTGAGCGCCCGCATAGCCGAGTGTGCCCGACTCGGTGTCGGTCTCGACCAGGTCACGCCGCTGCACCGTCGCCGCGCCCGCGGCCGTGGAGCCGGCCGTCGTCGCCGGCGCTGAGCCGTTGCCGCCGCCGAGCACCAGCACGACGACCACGACCGCGGCCGCCAGCAGCGCCACGCCGGCCGCCAGGCGCCGTCGATGCCGTCCGAGCGCTGCCGTCAGCGAACTGATGCTCATCGGTCGGGTGTTGTACGGCCCCGGGGGTAACACCGCCGTAACAGCGTTATCCGGACGTTATCGAGGCGCGCCTATGCGGCGCCGAGGTGCGGCACGCCGCAGGCGGCGGCGGCCCGCGTGAACGCCGGTGACGCCGGGTTGAGCCCCGAGCCGAGCTCGAACTCCATGCCGCGGACGACGAAGATCGGACCGGCGCTGGCGGAGACCGAGCGGGCCGGGTCGGGGAAGCTCGACAGCCCATGCGAGCGCATGCAGCCGGCGAACTTGAGCGCCGACCGGTACTGGCTTGCGCTCATCTGCGGCGGCGCGCCAAAGGCGCCCGGCATCAGCTTCGCGCACGCCTGCTGCGCCGAGCGGAACGACGGCGACTGGGGGTTGAGCCCGGAGCCGGGGGTGATCTTGAGCACGGTGCCGCGGCCACTCGGGCTCGAGTCGGGATAGTTGCTAACGCCGTGCGAGCGCATGCAAGCGGCGAACTTCAGCGACTGGCTGTATCCGTTCGCATCGGCGGTGGGCTTGCGCGCTGACGAGCCGCAGGCGCCGAGCGCCAGCGCGCAGGCCAGCCCCAGCGGGATCGCTCCGTAGACGGAGCGGCGGCTTCGGTGGGAGACGCTCGGCATCGCTTGCAGTCGCAGTTGTAGAGCCGAGCAGCTAACACGGCCGTAACGCCGTTATGCCGCTGTTATCCGCGATCTACGATGCTCACGGTGAAGCCGGCGGCGCGGGCGGCTGCCCGCGCCGCCGCACGATCGACGCGAGAGGATCGAACCGAGGGTGAGCACATGCGGGTGCTGGTCGCCGAAGATCATCCCCGGCTGGCCGAGACAGTCGCGACCGTGCTGCGCCGCGACGGGATCGCGGTCGACGTCGCGTTCGACGGCGCCGAGGCGCTCGAGCGCACGTCGTTGGCCACCTACGACGTGATCGTGCTCGACCGCGACCTGCCGCGCGTCCACGGCGACGAGGTGTGCCGGTCGCTCGTCGCCGGCGGCTATCCGGGCGCCGTGCTGATGCTGACCGCGGCCGGCACGCTCGCGGATCGCGTCACCGGGCTGCGGATCGGCGCCGACGACTACCTCGCCAAGCCGTTCCACCTCGCCGAGCTGGTCGCCCGCGTCCACGCGCTCGCCCGCCGCTCGCGCCGCCCGCGGCCGCCGACGCTCGTACGCGGCGACCTAATGCTCGACTCGGCCCGCCGCACCGTCACCCGTGCGGGGGCACCGGTCGTGCTCAGCCCCAAGGAGTTCGCGGTGCTGGAGATCCTGCTCGGCGCCGATGGCGCCGCCGTCTCCAGCGAGGAGATCCTCGAGCGCGCCTGGGACGACACCACCGACCCGTTCACCAACGCGGTGCGGATGACGGTCAGCCGCCTGCGCGCGAAGCTGGGCGAGCCGCCCGTGATCGAGACCGTCACGCCCGTCGGCTACCGGATCCCGAGCGACCAGGCGATCGGAGCGCGCGATGAGCGCTCGTGAGCTGGCGGCGCGCGCCCTGCGGCTGCATCCGCCGACGACGGTTCGCTGGCGGCTGACGCTGCTCTACGCGGGTCTGTTCCTCGCGTGCGGGGCGGCGCTGCTGGCGATCACGTACACGTTGGTCGCGCACGCCACTGTGACCACTGTCGGCCCGAGGTTCGTTGTCGCGCCCGGCAAACGAACGGGGCTGAGGTCGGCGTCGCCGCGGGCGTCGACCCGCTCACTTCGCGTGCCGGGGAAGGTCCAGTTCCGCGGCGCCGCGCTGCCGCCCCGGGTGCGCCAGCTGCTTCGCTCCAGCGCCGGCAAGGACGTGGTGCGGATCGTCGGCAGCGGCCAGCGAATCTCCGACCTGCACGAGCTGATTATCTGGTCGGCGATCGCGCTGGCGATCATGGCCGTCGTCTCCGCTGCGCTCGGATGGCTGGTCGCTGGCAGGGTGCTGGCGCCGCTGCGGACGATCACCGCCACTACCCGGGAGATCTCGGAGGCGAACCTGCACCAGCGCCTGGCGGTGCCGGGCCCGCGCGACGAGCTGAGGCAGCTCGCGGACACGATCGACGCCCTGCTCGCGCGCCTCGAGGGAGCATTCGACGCACAGCGGCGGTTCGTCGCCAACGCCTCGCACGAGCTGCGGACGCCACTGACCGTCACGCGGGCGCTGCTGGAGATGGCGCTCGAGGATCCGCACGCGACGATCGACTCGTTTCGCGACACCTGCCGGCAGGCGCTCGACGAGAACGAGCAGCAGGAGCAGCTGATCGACGCGCTGCTCACGCTCGCGCAGGGTCAGCGCGGGATCGAGCAGCGCGAGCTGCTCGATCCCGCCGCGATCGCCACAGAAGCTCTCAGCAGGCTCACAGCGGACGCGACCGCGCACGGCGTCCGGCTCGGGGCAACGACCGAGCCGGCGTTGGTGTCCGGCGATCGGCGGCTGCTCGAGCGGCTCGTCTCGAACCTGCTCGACAACGCGATCCGTCACAACGTGCGCGGCGGTCGCGCCGCGCTGACCGTGCGGAGTGACGGCGGGCAGGCTCGGTTGACGGTCGAGAACGACGGCCCGGCGGTGCCCGCCACAGAGATCGAGCGGCTGCTGCAGCCGTTTCAGCGCCTGTCCGACGACCGCGTCGGCGATCGCGGCGGGCTCGGGCTCGGGCTGTCGATCGTCGCGGCGATCGCGGCGGCGCACGACGCCGCGCTCGAAGTCCGTCCTGCGGCAGGCGGGGGACTGGCGGTCGACGTTCGCTTCCCTGCCGTCGCCGAGGCGAGCGCAGACGCCGTCCTCGCGAGCGCCGGCAGTCAAGCACGCGGCGGTGTGGACTAGCCTGATCGGCGGTGTCCCCCCCACACGCCAGCGCAACGCAGGCTCCGGAGGGTGAGCCATCTAAGGGGCCGGATGGGAGCGAGTGGATCGCGCCGTCGCGCCAGCCGTCGCCGTTCGTGCTGCTGTGCGGGGTCGGCTTCCTCGGCCGGCTCAGCTACGAGATGGCGCGGACGCCGCTGACGCCGCTGTACGCGCGGCACCTGGGGGCGCCGGTGCAGCTGGTCGGCCTGATCGTCGCGGCGGTCACGCTCACCGGCGTGGTCGTCAAGCTCCCGTCGGGGGCGCTGTCGGACCTGTTCGGCTTCAGGCGGCTGATGATGCTCGGCGCGGTGGTGAAGGCGAGCGGCCCGTTCCTGTACCTGGCGGCGCTGTCGTGGCCGGTGCTGCTGGTGGTGCGCCTCTACCACGGGCTGGCGACGGCGCTTTACGCGCCGCCCGCCTCGGCGCTGGTCGCCAAGGTCTACCCGCGTGAGCGCGGCCATCGCCTCGGGCTGTACAACGCCTCGGAGAACGCCGGCGTCGTGCTCGGGCCGATCCTCGGGGGCGTCGTGCTGTCGCTGACCGCCGCCGACTTCTCGCTGGCGTTCGTGGTCTGCGGCGCAATCGGAATCCTGGCGCTCGGGGTGATGCTGCGCGTGCCCCGCGACCGCTTCACGGATGCGCCCACACCGGAGGAGCGCGCGCCGCAGCGCGGCGACGGCCGCGCTGCGGCGCGCGCCACGCTGGGGCCACAGCTCCGCCAGCTCGCCGCCGGCGTGCGCGAGATCGTCGCCGATCGCCAGATCCGCCTGGTGAGCCTGGTCGAGGCGATGCTGTGGGTCGGGATCGGGTCGGTGCAGGCGTATCTGCCGCTGTACGCGCTCACCGTGCACATCCCGACCTGGCAGATCGGGCTGCTCGCGGGCGCGCAGGGGGTGGCGTCGGTGTGGAGCCGTCCGGCGATGGGCCGGCGCTCGGATCGGCTCGGCTCGCGTCGGCCGCTGATCGTCGCGGGCTCGCTGCTGTGCATCGGGTCGCTGATCTTGATCCCCCGCGCCTCGAGCTTCGGCGCGCTGCTCGCGCTGAGCGTCGTGTTCGGCGCCGGCACGGGGATCGTCACCCCCTCGACGATGGCGATGATCGGCGACCTCACGACCGCCGGCAGGTACGGCTCGGCGATGGGCGTGTTCGGCAGTCTGTGGGACTCGGGCCACGCAGGCGGGCCGATCGCGTTCGGGTTCCTGCTGGTGGCAGTTGGGTATCGCACGTCGTGGCTGATCATGGCGCTGGTGATGGCGCTTGCGCTGGTCGCGTTCCTGCTCGGCACGGGCGGCAAGCGCGTGCTGCCGCGCCCGGCACCGAGCACGGCGCCCTGAGAGATCGCGCGCAACGATGCTGACGCTGCCTCACGCCAGCGCGTGCTCGGCGAGGTAGGTCTCGAGCCGCCAGAGCTCGTCGAGATGCTGGCTTGCCCAGACCAGCACGGCGGCTGCCTTGACGGTCGCCGGGTCGGCGCTCCGCGTCGACTCCCGGATGCAGGCGAGCAGCCGCGCGTGCCCGTCGCGGTCGCGGAGGTGCGGCGGCGGGATCGCCTGCTCGTTCGCCAGCACGTATCCGAGCGTGACGTACCAGGCCTGCAGTGCGAGCAGCTCGCGGTCGAGGTTGCGCGCGCAGCCCGCAAGCCGGTGCTCGCTGTCGACCATCGCGGCGAGCGACGATAGCGACAGCGCCGCGCGGCGCATGCGCGCAGCGCCGCCGACGAGCACGGCAACGTCCTCGACGTCGAACCCGGTCGCCGAGCGCTCGGTCAGGTACTGGCGGAAGGCATCGTCGAGCCGGTCGATCGCCGCGTCTGCCTCGCGCTCCGCCTGCGAGCTTGCGTCCGTGCCTCCGCCATCACCGAGCTCGCGCGCCGTTGCGATCACGAGCTCGACTGCGCTTGCGTATGCGGCGGCAAGGTCGCGACCGAGCCGCGCCGCGGCGCCGCGCGGCCAGAACAGAAGGCCGACGCCGAGGCTGACGGCGAACCCGATCGCAACATCCTCGATCCGCACGATCCCGACCCGCCAACCAACCGGCTGGACGATGTTGAACAGAACGAGCAGGACGACCGTGAAAGCGGCCTGGCCGGCGGCGAAGGAGATCGCCCGCGGCGCGTACGCGGCGAGCAGCATCGCCACCGGCAGGACGGCCCAGAGGACGGCTTCGTGCGTGCCGATGCCGATCACGAGCAGAGCCCCCGCGACGAGCCCAACCGCTGTGCCCGCCAGCGCGCTCACGATCGACCAGCCGGTACCGAGCGCATTCGAGCGGAGCACCGAAAGCGTCCCGAGCACGACCCAGAAGCCGTGCTGCAGGCCTGTGCGCTGGGCGATATAGACCGCCACCCCGAGCCCGACCGCGCCGCGCACGCTGTTCTGGAACCAGACTGACTCGGCTCGCGCGTGCGTGACCGCGAGCTGCTCCGTCCGCTCCAGGGTCGGGTGCGGCGCGCTGTTCGCAGGGTCGCGGCCGCCGCGCTCCGTGACCTCGCCGCCGGTTGCGAGCAGCGCCTGGACGGCGAGCTGCCGAGCCGAGTAGGCCGCCACCCGGATTCGGAAGGGCTCTTCCAGCGACGACATCAGCGCACCCTCGTCGAGCTTCGCCGACAGTCCGGGCAGCCGCTGCGTGACCGCTCGTGCGACCGCCACTCTGGCGGCATCGAGCCGGGTGAGGCCGATCTCTCCAGTGCGGGTCGCCAGCCTGTCGGCGCTCGCGCGAAGAGCGGACCCGATCGCTGTCAGCGCCTCCTCGTCCTCGGCGCAGGCGATCGCCAGCGCCGGCCGCCCCGAGATCGGCATCAGGAAGGAGAGCAGCCAGCTCAGCTCGTCCGGAAAGGCAGCGAGCGCTGCCGTCGCCCGGGCGGCGCCGGCGGGGCGATGCTGGGAGCCGAGAAAGCGGCGATGGAGACCGACGACAGCCGCCTGTGCCTGCTGTGCCCTGACAGCGACGTCGCCCCGCTTGGCTTCGACCAGGTCAGCCACCGCACGGAGGGCTGCGGCGGCGTCGCGCCGCAGGTCTTCGCGCCGGCGGTTCGGCCACAGCAGCAGCGCGGCGGCGATCGCGGCCCCGACGGCCAGTCCCCAGCCCTCGAGGCGATCGAGAATCGCCGAGTCGGGAGCCGGGATCGTCACCGGCAGCACGAACGTCAGGATCGCGCCTGCCGAGCCAGCTGCCAGGTAGTCGCTGAACACGCCCGCAAACAGCGTCACGAACCCGACCGTCGCCATTCCGCCCGCGGCCAGCCACGGATCGCGCGAGCACAGCGTCCCCAGCGTCACGAACACGGCCCCGACCAGCCCGAGCCCGCCGTACGCCGCCAGCCGCGTCCGCGCCGGGCCGGCAAACTCGACCAGCACGAGCAGCGCAAACGACCCGAACGCCGCCATCAGCGACGTGTCTGGCTGTGCGATCACCTTGTCGGCGAGCGCGAACACCGCCGGCATCACGATCGCCGCCCGCGCCGCGGTTCTCAGCGCCGCTGGCTGGAACGTCCGGCCCCACCGTGCCCGCGACCAGGCCGCCGACGCCCGCCGACGCAGCATCGAGCCGGTCGCCTCGGCGGAGTCGCCCGCTGCCGCGTCGGCCGCGTCCTCGATCCCGCTCGGCTCAGCGCCCGCCACGTCACCCGCACGCGCGGCATCCATCTGCAGAGCATACGGCCGTCCGCCCGGGGGTCGCCGGTCGTGTATGGGGCCCCTCGGTCAGATCTCGCGACGCCTGAACAGGACGAGCGTCCCGGCGGCGGTCAGAACCCCGTAGATCGCGACCAGCAGCAGCGCGCGCGCGTAGCTGGTGGAGCTCGTGCCCCCGTGGGCGACCGCGCTGAGCAGCTGGCCGGGCAGCCAGCGGTCGCCGTTCGACCAGATCGCGAGGATGATCTGCTCGCCGGGCAGCGCATACGCGATCCCTACGGTGATCGCGATCGCCGGCGAGCGCAGCAGCACCGCGAGCGCGGTCCCGAGCACTCCGTAGCCAAGCGAGGTGAGGTAGATGTGCAGGAACGCCTGAAACGCGTCGTTCAGGCCCGTGCCGCTCGTCCACGCTGAGGTGTCCACGCCCTTGCCCGGACCGACCGCGAACGCGACCGCGGCGGCGACCAGGATCGCCAGGATCAGCGCGAGCAGCACGAACAGCGCCAGCGCCAGGTACTTGCCGCAGATCAGCTTGATCCGGCTGGGCTGGCGGACCAGCAGGTTGCGCAGCGTCCCCTGGCTGTACTCGCTCGCGGTGGCGCCGGCGAACAGCGCCAGCACGACGATCCCCACCAGGTTGGAGACGCCGACGATCCCGTGCACGAGACCGCTCGGTCGCGACAGCTCGGCGATCGTGATGCGGAAGCCGTGGCCGTGGAACCCGGGCACGAGCGTCCTCACCGCACGCTCGATCGTGAACACGGTCGCGAGCACGGTAAAGAACAGCATCCCGCCGATGCCCCACAGCAGCATCGCCCGGCGGCGGAGCTTGACCCATTCGCTCGAGAACGCCGCCAGCATCAGCGTTCTCGGTCGGTGATCGCGAAGAACGCCTCCTCCAGCGAGGCGCGCTTGGCCTGCAGGCCGCGCAGCGTGATGCCGGCGGCCATCGCCCGCCGGTTCAGCTCGGCGGCCCAGTCTTCGCCCGCCACCACGTGCACCAGCTCGCCGTCGACGCGTGCCTGCTTGCCGGCGCTCGCGCACAGCTCCGCGAGCGGACCGGCGTCGCGGGCGTGCTCGGGCGTGGCGAGCAGCTCAGCGTGCTGCGCGTCGAGCAGCGCGGCCATGCTCCCCTGGAACAGGATCTGCCCATGGTCGATCAGCACCAGGTGGTCGCAGATCGTCTCGATCTCACTCAGCACGTGGCTGGAGACGAACACGGTCATGCCGCCGTCGACCAGCTCTCGCAGCAGCGTGCGCATCTCGCGCGTCCCGGCCGGATCAAGCCCGTTGGTCGGCTCGTCGAGGATCACTAGCTCCGGGTCGGGCAGCAGCGCGGCGGCGACGCCGAGGCGCTGCTTCATCCCGAGCGAGTAGGTCCTCACCTGGCTGTGCGCTCGCTCCGTCAAGCCGACCAGCTCGAGCGTCCGCGCGACCCGCCCGCGGTCGATCCGCCCGAGCCGCGCCAGCACCTCGAGGTTGCGCGCGCCCGACAGCGTCGGGTAGAACGTCGGCGCCTCGATCAGCGCGCCGACGCGCGGCAGGTAGGCGTCGGGGGTCGCGATCGCCTGCCCGAGCACGCGCGCGCTGCCGGCGGTCGGCCGGAGCAGGCCGAGCAGCATCTGGATCGTCGTCGTCTTGCCGGCCCCGTTCGGCCCGACGAAGCCGCTGACGACGCCGGTAGGCAGCTCGATGTCGATCCGCTCGACGGCGTGAAGCGCGCCGAAGTGCTTAGTCAACCCCACGGTGACCACGGCGGGCGGGGGCACAATTCTCAGCTCTCGACGGCCATCCGGCGCGCTTGCGCGAAGGTGACCATCTGCCGGCCGTCCTCGTCGTAGAGCTTGAGCCTGGTGGCGCGCAGCGCGTCGGCGAGCGACAGCGTCGGCGTGTCGTGGAACATACGGTTCTCGTCGTGGGCGCGCTGGAGGTTGTAGTTCGGGATGCGAGCGCTGAGATGGTGCACGTGATGCAGGCCGATGTTCCCGGAGAAGAACTGCAGCACGCGGGGGAGCTTCAGGTACGAGCTGCCGCGCAAGGCAGCGTCGGCGAACGTCCATCGGTCGCCGTTCTCCCAGTACACACCGTCGAACTGGTGTTGGACGAAGAACAGCCAGATGCCCACCGCGCCGCCGAGCATCACGAGCGGCCCCTGCACCAGCAGGTAATCGCGCCAGCCAACGAGCCAGCAGGCCCCGCCGACCAACGCGAACAGCGCGGCATCTGTAAGCAGCACGGCACGCTTGATCCGAGGTCGGGCCGAGCGGGGAACGAACCGTGGCTGGATGACCAGCGCGACGATCGGGCCGACGCCGAACATCACGAGCGGATGCCGGAACAACCGGTAGGCCAGCCGGCCGCGCCACGGGCGGGCGCGGTACTCGGCGACGGTGATCGTCGGTACGTCACCGACCCCGCGCCGGTCGAGGTCGCCGGCGCTCGCGTGATGCACGGCGTGGGCGTGTCGCCAGGCCGCGAAGGTCTCGAACACGAGCAGCCCCACGGCCACGCCAAGCAACGCGTTCGCGCGCTTGGAGGGCAGGAACGCGCCATGCGCACAGTCATGAAAGACGACGAACGTGCGGACGAGGAAGCCGGCGGTCGGGATCGCAAGCAGCAGAGTGAGCAGGTAGGAATGACCCACCATCAGGTACATGAGCACCCACAGCACCAGGTACGGCACCACCGACGTCGCAACGTCAAGCACGCTCCGCGTCATATTCGGGCGGGCATACGGCGCCAGTTGCTCCCGCCAGAACGGACGCCCCGAGGCCGACCAATCCGACAGCTTGCTTGCGAGTATCTGCTGGTCGGCTTCCAGCTCGCTCGTGGTGGAATCTGAGAGGGCTTGCGTGTGCACCGGTGAGTGCCTAACGTCGACGCGGCGTTAGGCTACAGGGCGTGGTGGGCCTCCTCAGCGCCGCCCAACCTGTGTGGTGCGCGGATGCTTGGGCCCGCCCGGACCCGGCGGACCCGATGCCATCGCGCTCGGCGGCGTGGATCCGGGCCCGCCAGACCGCCTTTGCGCCGGTCTCCAGTGACGAACGTCGTGTAGCCCAGCGCCGAGCGCGAGCAGCACGAGCGCCACGCGCAAGAGCGCGACAACCGGCGGTGGCGACAGCAGATCGTCATCCCGGTGGGCATGCCGCCGGAGATCCTGTGCGCGGCGAACGTCACGATCACGACGGCGGTGAAGGCGACGTACACGAACGCGAGGACGTGCGCAGCGCGCTCATGTCAGGCGATCAGGCTCGCCGCCGGATCCTGGAGGTTGAGCGCAGCGCGAAGCGCTGCGCTCAACCTGCATCGTCAAGAACAGCGAGCCCATCGCCACGATCGAGACCGCGCACAGCGCGATTCCGTAGCGTGTCAACCACGCCGGCCTGATCTCCAGCCCGCCCGCGCCATCGGGAGCCGAGCATACCTCGAAGCCGTGCACCTCCAGGCCGCGCCGGACGAAGTCGACCGCCCCCTCATCCTCGATCACCAGAATCAGCTCGTTCATCGCCTCCCGACGATGATCACTGCCCGAGCAGCGCGCGCAGCGCGAGGCTCGCGAGCGCGGCGCACGGCAGCCCGATCAGCGGGCTCAGCGTCCAGTTCAGCACGATGTTGCGGATCACGCCACGGTTCAGCTTCGAGCGGTCGCGGGCGGCGCCGGCACCGACCAGCCCGCCGACGATCGTCTGGTTGATCGAGGCGTTGTAGCCGAACGCGTTGACGACGGTCAGCGTCAGCGCCTTCGACAGCTGCGCTGTCGCGGCCAGCGGCACGTCGAGCGCGACGATCTCGTGGCCGATCCGCTCGAGCGTCCGGCGTCCGGCGGTGAGCACGCCGAGCGCCATCAGCCCGCCGCCATACAGGGCCGCCAGCCGCGGCACCAGCAGGTGCGCCCCGACCAGCGAGGAGGCGGCGTTGCTGACATCGTTGGAGCCCAGCACGAAGCCGCTGTACAGGACCACCACGATCAGCAGCCAGCGCAGCCCAAGCGCGCTGGCTGCGGCGGCCCGGCCGGTGACGCGGGCGAGCGCATAGCCGAGCGCGAGCGCGAGCGTCGGCCCGGCGACCCAGCCGACGAGCAGCAGCAGGAACGCGCCGGCGCCGACGTGCAGGCCGGTCGCGAGCGCCACCCCGAGCACCGAGAACGCGTAGATCTGGATCGTCGAGGTCGGCAGCCGCAGATAGGTGGAGACGCAGGTGACGAGCGCGGCAGCGAGCTGCGCGGCAGCGATGTCGACGCGCGTGGCTCCCGGCAGCAGGCGGCTGTACGTGCCGACCACGCCGATCGATCCGACGACCGCGCCGATCACGGTGAAGATCGCGGTCAGCAACAGTGCGCGGCGGAGCGTCAGCACCCCCGCGCCGTAGGCGGTGCCGGCGACCGATCCCGAGTAGTGGCCGCCCATGCTCCACGCGAACAGCGCGCTGG
>JASHQV010000349.1 GCA_030038955.1 Solirubrobacteraceae bacterium | reverse complement strand
CCGTCCGGCTCCCCGACCGCCAGCTGGCTGCGGCGCGCGGCCAGCGCCGCACGCGCGGCCTGGACGGCCAGCGCGTGCGGCGCCTCCAGCTGGCCGGCAAGCCGGTCGACGCTCGGCAGCTCACGAAAGCTCATCTCGGGATTGTCGCCGCTGCGCTCCCTCGAGGGGCGATCAGAGGTCTTGTCCGATCGGATGGCGGGAAGCGGCGTCGTGGCGGAGCGCCAGGTCGCTGACCACCCAGACGCCCAGTGCAGCCGCCGCGGTGATCGCGCCGAGCAGGCACACCGCGCTCCAGCCGTCCGACGCGTACAGCGCCGAGGTCGCAGCCGAGAGGATCACGCCGCCGGTGAAGTAGGCGACCATGTAGGCGGTCGTCAGGCGGCTGCGAGCGTCCGGCAACAGCGCGTAGATCGCGCTCTGGTTGGAGATGTGAACGCCCTGGACGCCGAGGTCGAGCATCACGATCCCGATCACCAGCTCCGGAATGCGGTTGCGCCCCAGGGCCAGCAGCGCCCAGCTGGCCAGCAGCGTCAGCAGCGCCGCCGTCGTCGCCAGTCGCCCACGCCCGCGGTCCGCCAGGTGTCCGGTCACCGGGGCTACCGTCGCGCCCGCAACGCCCGCCAGCCCGAACAGGCCGATGTCGATGTTGCCGAGGTGGAACGGAGGGCCGGATAGGAGGAAGGCCAATGATGTCCAGAGCACGCTGAAGCAGCCGAACGACAAGCTCCCGAGCAGCATCCGCTGGCGCAGCACGGGCAGCTGCTCGATCAGGCCCAAGATCGATCGCAGCAGCGCCGGATAGCGCATCCGCTCGGTGCTCGGGACCGGCGGCAGCGCCGACCGCACGGCCGCCGCCAGCAGCAGCGCGGCAACGGCGGCGATCGCGAACACCGCGCGCCAGCCGAGCAGCCCGGCGATCACGCCGCTGATCGTGCGCGCCAGCAGGATGCCGATCAGCAGGCCGCTCATCACCATGCCGACCACGCTGCCCCGCTCGTGCTCGGCGGCCAGGCTCGACGACAGCGGCACGATCACCTGGGCGACGCACGCGCACACGCCGACGACCAGCACGGCCACCGCGAACACAGTGAACCCGGGAGCAATCGCCGCCAGCGCCTGCCCGGCGGCAGTGCACACCAGCGTCGTCACGATCAGACGCCGACGCTCGAGCAGGTCGCCGAGCGGCACCACCAGCGCCAAGCCGATCACGTATCCGGCCTGGCCGACCGTGACCAGCAGCCCGGTCGTGCCATTGGCGGTGCCAAACGCGACCGCCAGCGTATGCAGCAGCGGCTGCGCGTAGTACAGGTTGGCGACGGACGCACCGCAGGCGACCGTCAGCAGCAGGACCAGGCGACGGCTGGCGCCCGGCCTAGAGGTCGGGGAGCGTCGAGCGGATCCGCTCGAGCTGGGTGACGACCCGCTTGCGGCGGTGCGGCTGCTCACGCCGCTCGTGCCGGGCCGCTTGGGCGCGGCCGGTGACGGCGATCAGCAGGTATGCGAACGCCAGCAGCGCAACCACGGGTCGCCCACCCATGAACACCACCCACACTAGTGACAGGCACGCGGTCGGTACGCCGATCGCCAGCAGCGATGCCCAGGCGCGTTGAACCGTATAGAAATGCATCTGGCTTCCGATCGTCCCGGCGCGCGAATCTCTTTAGCCGGGCCACGCGAACGTCAGCGTCTGTTGGTTGCCGAGGGGCTCAGCGGCCGCGCGCGCTCGAGCAGCTCCGCGCGGCGCACGAGCTTGACCCTCGGCCTCCCCTGCGGCTCGCCGAGCGAGCGCTCGTGCGCGTCGATCGCCTCCCAGCCCGCGTAGTCGACCACGTGCGTGCGCTCGTGCAGCAGCGTCAGCAGCTCGTCGGCCGACCCCGCGGGGTCCACCAGCCGCCCCTGGGCGCAGTCTTCCAGCAGCAGCTCCGTTGTCTCCTGGGCGCACTTCTTGTTGGTGCCGATCACGCCGGACGGGCCGCGCTTGATCCACCCGGTCACGTACACGCCGCACAGCGGCTCGCCGGTGTCGGGGTCGACCACGCGTCCTTGCTGGTTGAGCACGGTGCTCCGGCGAGCGTCGAACGGCACGCCGGGAAGCGGCGTGCCGACGTAGCCGATCGAGCGGAGCACGAGCCCAGTCTCGAGCTGCTCGGTCCGTCCCGTCGGACGCGCGCGGAGGACGCCGTCGGCGCCGGCGACGAGCTCGTTGCGGGCGATCGTGATCGACTCGACGCGGCCGTCGCCCTCGATCCTCACGGGCGAAGCGAGGAACCGCAGCACGATCCGGCGCGGTCGCCCGCTCGAAGGCGTGGCCGCATACTGGGCGAGCGTCTCCACGTTGCGCTTGGTGGTGCCGTCGGCGTCCGCGAGCGCGGCGGTGCTGCGCGCGTCCAGCTGCACGTCGGCGAGGTGGACGATCACGTCGGCGAGCTCGAGATCGGCCAGCTCGCGCAGCTCGGGGTTGGTGAACGCCACCTGCGCGGGGCCGCGGCGGCCCAGGACCACGACCTCCTCGATCCGGCTCGAGCGAAGCGCCTCGAGCGCGTGGTCGGCGATGTCGGTAGCCGCCAGCTCCTCGGTCGACAGCGCCAGCATCCGCGCGACGTCGAGCGCGACGTTGCCGTTGCCGACGACCACGGCCCGGCGGCACGAAAGGTCGAACTGCAGGTCGGCGTAGTCGGGATGGCCGTTGTACCAGGCGACGAACTCCGTGGCGGCGTGGCTGCCCGGCAGCTGCTCCCCGTCGATCCCAAGCCGCCGGTCGCCGGCGCTCCCGACCGCGTAGATCACGGCGTGGTAGGCGTTGACCAGCTGCTCGTGGGTCACATCGCTGCCGACCTCGAGGTTCCCGTGGAAGCGGAACCCCGGCTTGCGGGCGGTCTTCTCGAACACGCGCGTGACCGACTTGATCTTCGGATGGTCGGGCGCCACTCCAGCGCGGACCAGGCCCCACGGCGTCGGCAGGCGGTCGAACACGTCGACCAGCACGACCGGGTCGTCGCGACCGAGCAGCTGGCCGGCGGCGTAGAGGCCGGCCGGACCCGAGCCGACGATCGCCACGCGAAGCGGGTTCTCAGGGGTTCCAGGGCGAGCGGACGCCATACCCACCAGAGTATTAGAGCGGTGAATTCGCATTCATTGATCGAGAAGATCAATGAATGCGAATTCACCGCACGAGCGCCCGACGGAAGCAGTCGAATCCCCCAGGCGGAGCTGTCTTACCGGTCGAGCCGCTCGTCTCACAGGATGCCGACGGCGCGGGAGACGACCAGCAGGATCGTCACCAGCGAGATCAGCGACTGCAGCCCCATCACCGACTTCGCCGTCGGCGTCAGCGGCATCGTGTCGGTGGGACTGAACGCGGTCGCGTTCGTGACCGACACGTACAGGTAGTCCAGATACGCCGGGCGCCACTCCGGCAACAGCCACGTGTCCGACATCTGCGGGAACAGGAAGTCGGGCGCCCCGTCGTGGCCCGCGGCGCGGCGGCCGGGGCCGCCGCGGTCGGTCTCCCAGAACCACAGCGAGAACACCAGCACGTTGGTGAACCAGATCAGCACCCCGGCGATGATCAGCGCCTTCCCCTGCGTCAACTGGTGGTGCAGGAGGTTGCCGCACAGCAGCCCCAGCGAGATCGCGTTGGCGATGCTGACGAGCGCCGTGGCGCCGAGTGCCAGCGGGCGGCGCAGCGTGTGCTCGCCGGTGACCCGCTGCGGCGAGGCGACCAGCAGCACTACCAGCATCACCGACTCGAGCGCGGGGAACAGCCACGACGGTCCCGGGATCAGACGGCTCGGGAGCAGGATCTCCAGCAGGATCGCGGCGGCGATGCACAGCAACGGCGGCCAGTGCGGCTCGCTGCGCGGTGGCGGCGGGTAGCGGGGCCGCGTCGGCCCGGCGATCCGGGGGGCGGTGCTCACGTGACGGCAGAGGCTAGATCCGCGCTCGGCGGGAAGCCCCTGGCGACCGGAGGGTGGGGGCGTCTGGTGCCCGGAAAGCGGGAACCTATACTTCAGATCTCCCGAGTCAGGAGCGGCCCCGGTGCAGGAGATGGTCATCTACGGCGTTAGCTTCGACATGGTCGGCAAGCAGCCGATCGTGTTGCTGAAGACGATCGAGAGCAACAAGTTCCTGCCGATCTGGATCGGACATCCCGAGGCCGCAGCGATCCTGATGAAGCTGCAGGGTGCATCGACGCCGCGCCCGATGACCCACGACCTGCTGTCCGACGTGCTCGGCGAGCTCGAGGTGGAGTGCACCAGGGTGTCGGTCACCGAGCTGCGCGAGAACACGTTCTACGCGTCGATCTCGCTGCGCTCTGGCGGTCGCGAGCTGGAGATCGACTCGCGTCCGAGCGACGCGCTAGCGCTGGCGGTCCGCGCAGGCGCGCCGATCTTCGCAGCGGACGACGTGATCGCCGAGTCGGCGATCGAGTTCGAGCACGAGGTCGAGGACACCGAAGAGGTGGTCGAGAAGTTCAAGGACTTCCTCGATCACGTCAAGCCAGAGGACTTCGCGGGCGAGTAGCGCGGGGGCGGGGGTCGTGGCCCTCCCCGGGCGCGGCCCTCCCCGGGCGTGGCCCTCCCCGGGCGCCGCCGGTCTCGTGGTCGCCCGGAGGTTCCGATGTCGTGACCGTCTGGGGGGGCGCCGCCCGGAACGGGCGGCGCCCCCCCAGGACGTCAGGGCTGCTGACCCCGCCCCAGCGCTGCCTGCAGGATCCGCTCGATCAGCCGATCGAACGTGATCCCGGCGGCATCGGCCGCCTGCGGCACGAGGCTCGTCTCGGTCAGCCCCGGGATCGTGTTGGCCTCGAGCACGAACAGCTCGTCGCTGCCGTGCTCGAGCATCAGGTCGACCCGCGCGAACCCCGAGCAGCCGAGCATCCGGTAGACGTCGAGCGCCAGCTCCTCGGCCCGCTGCGCCACCGCCGGCTCGAGCTCGGCGGGGCACACGAAGCGGGTGCGCCCGATCTCGTAGCGCGACTCGAAGTCGTAGAAGTCCTCCTGCTCGGGTACCGCCTCTACGATCGGCAGCGCCCGCGGCTCGTCGCTGTCCTCCAGGATCGAGACCGCCAGGTCGCGCCCGGCGACGTAGCGCTCGAGCAGCACCTTGTGGTCGTACGAGAACGCCGCCAGCAGCGCCCCCGGCAGCTCGGCGCCGTCGCGCGCGAACTTGATCCCCAGCGCCGACCCCTGGCTGGCCGGCTTGACGACGATCGGGAAGCTCAGCCGATGCTCGACGGCGGGCAGCGCCTGGGCGGCCCCGAGCACCTGGAAGGCGGTCTCGTTGAATGCGAAGAAGCTCGGCGTCGGGATCCCCTGGTCGACCATCGCGTGCTTCGCGAGCACCTTGTCGGAGGCGCGCATGCAGGCCGACACGCGCGAACCCGTGTACGGGATCCCGAGCACCTCCAGGAGCTCCTGGACGGTGCCGTCCTCGCCGTCGCGGCCGTGTAGGGCGACGAATGCCACGTCGGGCGTGGCTTCGGTCAGCCGCGCGCCGAGATCGACGTCGACGTCGATCGCCGCCACCCGGTGTCCGAGTCGCTCGAGCGCATCCTCCACGCGGGCGCCCGACCGCAGCGACACCTGACGCTCGAGCGAGCGCCCGCCCTTCAGCACCGCGACAGCGCTCATCCGCCGGGGCCGGTCAGCTGGCCCGCTTGCGCGGCAGGCGCAGGACCTTGGCGAGCGCCGCTCCGTCGGCCGTCGTGGCCTCCGCACCGGCTGCCGGCGAGCCCACGGAGCCGAGCCCAAGCCCGTCGGCCTGTGACGCCGCCGTCCCCGCCGCCGTGCCCACAGCCGGCGGCGCGGGCCGCACCCGACCGGTGAGCGTCCCGTACAGCGCCACCTGCTCCCGGATCACCTCGCCGATCCGGCGGATCCCCTCGCGGATCTCGTCCTCGCCGATGCCGGAGAAGTTCAGCCGCATCTCCGAGCCGCCACGCCCATCGACGTAGGCGGCGCGGCCGGGCACGAACGCCACATGCTCCTGCAGCGCACGGGCCAGCAGGTCGGTGGTGTCGATGTAGTCCGGCAGCGTCGCCCACAGGAACAGCCCCCCGCGTGGGTGCGTCCAGACGGCCTCGCGCGGAAAGTGCTCGGCCAGCGCGTCGAGCATCACGTCGCGTCGCAGCCGATAGATCTCGATCAGCGAGCGCACGTAGTCCTCCCACTGGCCCGACTCGAAGTAGGCGCTCACGAAGTACTGCGAGATCGACGACGAGCACAGGTCGCTGGCCTGCTTGCCGATGTTCATCTTCGCCAGCACCGGCGCCGGCGCGACCGCCCAGCCGAGCCGCACGCCGGGGGACAGGATCTTGGAGAAGGTGCCGGCGTAGATCACGAACTCGCTGTCGAGCGAGTACAGGGTAGGCAGCGCCTCGCCCTC
>JASHQV010000348.1 GCA_030038955.1 Solirubrobacteraceae bacterium | reverse complement strand
GCGGCGGCTACCAAGGCCGCCGGTCAGTACGACGACGCGGGGCAGGTGTGCCTCGCGGGGACGCGGCTGCTCGTGCAGGACAGCGTCCGGGACGAGTTCCTCGAGCGCTTCAACGCCGCCGTCGACCGGCACGTGCTCGGTGACCCACGCGACGAGGCGACGACGATCGCGCCGCTGATCCACGCCGACCACCTGGCTCGCGTCGAGGGGTTCGTGCGCCGCGCCAAGGCCGAGGGCCAGCGGCTCCTGCGGGGCGGCGAGCGGCTCGACGGGCTGTTGTTCGAGCCGACCCTGTTCGAGCCGCTGTCGAACGACGCCGAGATCGTCCAGCGCGAGGTGTTCGGGCCGGTGCTGACCTTGCAGACGTTCGCCAGCGAGGACGAGGCGGTGGCGCTCGCGAACGCCACCGAGTACGGCCTCAGCGGGATCGTCTACACGAGCTCGATGGGCCGGGCTGACCGCGTCGGACGTGCCGTCCGCGCCGGGATCGTGTGGGTCAACACGTTCCTCGTGCGCGACCTGACCGCGCCGTTCGGCGGCGCCGGCATCTCCGGGATCGGACGCGAGGGCGGCGACTACGCGCTCGACTTCTACTCGGATCTGAGGACTCTGCAGATCCTCGACGGCAGCGTCCGGTGAGCGTCGGATCGGGCGGGGACCCAGGCCGGGTCACGCGGCGGCGCCGGCGGCCTCTGGGTCCGCTACGGCGGTGAGGTCTTTGGCGGCCATCGGGTTCCAGTGGCGCAGCGCGTCGGCGACATGCTCACGGGCCAGCTGCTCGGCCTGCTCGCCGTTGCCGCGCTCGACGGCGTCCAGGATCATCTGATGCTCCGAGATGTCGCTCTGCTGCCATTCCGGTGCGCCGGCGCGACGGGCCAGGAGTCTGCGGCCGACCTCGACAATCCACAGGCCGTCGAGCGTCGAGACGATCTCGTCGTTGTGGGTTGCGCGGGCGAGACTCATGTGAAACAGGCGGCTGGCGTCATGCATGGAGTCGGAGTCGCGGGCGGCCGCCTCGAGCTCGATCGCCTCGCGCATGACGGCGAGGTCCGCCGTCTGCCGGCGGCCCGCAGCCAGGCGAGCGATGCCAGGCTCGAGCAACATCCGCACCTCCAGGCGGCGCATCACCCCGTCGAGCCCGAGGTCCGCAACCCGGAAGCCGCGCTGAGGCAGCGCGTCGACCAGTCTCTCTCCGGTCAGGCGCCGCAGAGCCTCGCGCACCGGGGTGCGCGAGATTCCCAACCGCTCGGCCAGCTCGAGCTGCGAGAGTCGGGCGCCCGAAGCCATCTCGCCCCCGAGGATGAGGGCGCGGATCTGTACATACGCCAGCATTGCAACGGAGCTGGGCTCGATCCGCTCGAGGTGACCCAGCGGCTGACCGCCGCTTGGAAGTCCAACGCCGCCATCGTGCTCGAGACTGTTCCGTGCCCTACCAGCCATGGATACATTGTACCTTGTTCACTGGCGGATTCGAGCTTGTTCACCGACGGCGGACCCAAGGAAAGGAATTATGCGAGAGCGCACAGGCATACAGCTGTCAGAGTTGGATGCGGTCGAGCTGGCGCGCACGCTGACCGTCGAGCAGCTCGAGGAGGATCCTTACCCGCTCTACGCCCGTTGGCGCGAGGAGGCTCCAGTCGTCCACATCCCCGTGCTCGGCCTGTGGTTTGTGACCCGCTGGGCGGACGCCGAGCACGTGACCACCACCCCCGAGGTGTTTGAGGCGGCCGTCAAGCCCTCACCGCTCGATCGCACGTTCGGCGGCACCAACATCCTCACCGTCGACGGTCCTGCGCACAAGCGCCTACGCAACATGCTGCTGCCCTCGTTCCGCCCACCCGTCGTCGAGCGCGACGTGATCGGGATCGTCGAGCCGCTGGTGCAGGACCAGCTCGAGCGACTGGGGCTGGACGGCGGGCACGCCGAGCTGATGGAGGACTATTTCGAGCCGATCTCAGTGCGCAGCCTCGGAGCCGTGCTCGGGCTTGGCGAGATCGAGCCCGACACGATGCGCCGCTGGTTCGCCCAGCTGGCCGAGGGAGCGACGAACTTCGAGGGCAACCCGGCCAAGCAGGCGATCGCCGACGCCGTTGCAGAGGAGATCGACGAGACGCTCGGACCGATCTTCGCCCGCATGCTCCGTGGACCGGACGGTAGCGTGATCAGCAGCATGCTGCACGCCGCCGAGGGAACGCTGGTGCAGCGCACGCGGCTGGTGATGCCGACGCTCAAGGTGATCCTGCTGGGCGGCATGCAGGAGCCGGGCCACGGCGGCGGCTCGACGCTGGTCGGCCTGCTCACTCACGAAGGGCAATGGAAGGCGCTGGTGGAGGACCCTGCCGGCCGCGTGCGGGCGGCAGTGGACGAAGGTCTCCGCTGGATCAGTCCAATCGGCGCCCAGGAGCGCCACTGCTCGCACGGCGCGACGGTAGCCGGCACGGAGATCCCGGCGGGGGCCAACGTGGCAGCGATCATCGCCTCGGCCAACCGCGACCGCACGGTGTGGGGCGACGACGCCGATGCCTATGACCTTTTTCGCCGGCCTCGGCGCTCAGCTGCCTTTGGGTTCGGCAAGCACTTCTGCGTCGGCCACCACTTCTCCAAGGTCCAGCTGTGGGTGGCGCTACGCGGGCTGGCCGAGCGCTTCCCACGCCTGCGCCTGGATGACGCCCAGCCCCCGCGGATCACCGGTTGGGAGTTCCGCGCGCCGCGCAACCTGGATGTGCTGCTGGACGGCTGAGGTGTGTGCTCAAGCCTGGGACGAGTGGCGTCCGCCAGCGTCTCCTCATCGACCCGGCGGCGGCGCAGACCGCGGCGACAACGGGGGTATCTGTGTGTCTGAGCCGCTCCTCACTCGTGCGCGATTCCTGGCAGGGCGTACGGGTCGTCAGCGTCGAACTCTTGACGCGGAGGCGGAGCCCCAGTTCACGTAGAGGTGCGGCGGACGGCGAAAGTTGAACCCCTCGGGCTCGCTCGGCCGCGCCTCGTCCAGCCGCAGCCCAGACAGGCGCTCGAACAGCCGCCGAAGCGCAGCTGCTCCCTGGATGCGGGCCAGGTTAACACCCAGGCACATGTGGGTGCCCTTGCCGAACGAGAGGTTCTGACGGTTGTCGCCGCGAGTGATGTCGAACCGGTCTGGATCAGGGAATGCGGCAGGGTCGCGATTCGCCGCGTGGATGACCGGGATCACGTAGTCGCCCCGGGCGATGGGCACGCCGCCGATCTCCGTGTCCTCGCTTGCCCAGCGGTCGGTGTAGCCCACGGGCGGGATCAAACGAAGTCCCTCCTGCACGGCCGCGGGCCATAGCGCGGGGTCCTCCTGTAGCCGGCGCACCTCAGCCGGGTGGTGCAGGAGCGCCCAAGTGGTGTTGAGGATCATCGACTCGACGGTTTCAATCGCGCCGAACAGGATCAGACGAAGGTTGGCCAGGAGCTCCTCGTCATCGGCTAGCCCGGCATCCCTGGCGCCGATGACCGACGACAGCAGCGACCCGTCGGGCCGCGCCCGCAGGTGCGCGATCCGGGGCACGAGAAACTCGGCCAAGCGCTCGCGCGCCAGCGCCGAGTGTGCCACCGCGGCGGGATCTCGATAGCCGACCATCCCTTCCGCGAAGGCGGCGTAGATGTCGTGCACCTCCTCCACGTGCTCGATACCGAGTCCGAGGATGTCGCTCGCGACAGAGACCGCAAACGGATTGGCGAACGCTGCTGCCAGCTCGGCGCCGCTGGCCCCGGCGATCGCGTCGAGCAGCTGCTCCACCCTCTCAGTGACGGTGTCCGTGAACGTCTCCCGCACGGCGCTGTAGCGGAATGACGGCGCGAACGGTCCCCGGTGGCGTGAGTGCTCCTCGCCGTCGACTACGAGCATCTGCTCGCCAAGCACGATTCGCTGCGGGTTGCCAGGGACGTCAACTACGAAGCGCACCGGGTCCAATTGCACCTGGTCGACGAGAGCCTTGCTCGTCACCAGCCAAACGCCGTGCTCGGCAAACCAGGTCACGGGCTCGTGCTCGCGTAGGCGATGCAGGAGCGGCGCGTTATCGAAGCGCTCGAGATCCGCAAGCCGCAGCTGTGCGCCGAGCGGGAACTGCTCGATTACGGTCACTTCATCCTCCTTCGGGCGATCCAACCACGACCCGGCGGTCGGTGCCATCCAACCACGACCCGGCGGCCCTCGCCATCCAACCGCGACCGGTGATCGTGGCGGTCAGCTGTGGAAGGCGTACTCGGCCCAGTCCCAATCGCTGACGTGACGTCGCTCGCGCTCGACCTCATTGCGCTTGAGCGCAACAAAGGTGCGCACGAGCTCGTAGCCGAGACCGTCCACCAGGACCTCGTCGGCCTCGAGCGCGTCGAGTGCCCGGGCGAGGCTGGCCGGTAGGCCGCGGGCACGTGAATCGGAGCCAGGAGCTTGCGGGGGATCGGGCCGCAGGTCCCGCTGGATGCCGTCAAGACCAGCGAGCAGGATGCCGGCGTGCAGCAGATACGGGTTGGCCGAGGCGTCCGCTGCGCGCACCTC
>JASHQV010000347.1 GCA_030038955.1 Solirubrobacteraceae bacterium | reverse complement strand
CACTGGCCGAGCTGCCGGCCGACCCGGCGGCGGGCGCGCTGGCATCGCGGCTGGAGGAGCTGCAAGGCCGGCGCGGGGCGGTCGCCGCCACCGCCGAGGCGGCACTGGCGGGAAACCCTGCTTCGGCGCCGCAGGCTGGAGTCGAGGCCGGGGCCACAGTCACCGAGGCGTTGGCGGCGGATGAGCACCGCCTGACGGTCGAGCTGACGCTCGGGCGGCTCGAGGCGGCGCTCCGCGCGCGTGCGCTCGCAGCCGCGCAACGGCCGCGATGAAGACACGGCTTGCACGGACCATCTCTGCGCCGCGGCTCGCGCCGAGTAGCGTCGCTCGCGGCGGATCAGTCAGGTACTCGAGGATGAAAACCTGCTCTAGCGCGCAAACCGTCGCTCGCCTTGCCAGCTTGCGCGCCAGAGCACGAAAATCGTGCTCTGGCGCGCAAAGCTCGGATCGGCGGCCCGGTTTGCGCGCAGGAGCAGGTCGGATCGGGTGGAACGCCCAGGCGGATCACCATCGCGGCCGTTGCGCAATCGCGACAGGAAACCTCGCGCGCCGGGCAGACCATCCGCTGCACCCTTGACAGCGTGGCGCTAACGATATATCGTTGACGTATCCCGATAGACAGAAGGAGGTACGGGATGATGTGTCATCAAAGAGCTTGGCATCACCGAGCGATGGCTCCTGAGGACTTTGCGTTCATGCGGCAGATGTTCGGCGGCCCGTTCGGTCGCGGCGGCTGGGGCCCGGGGCCGTTCGGCGGGCCCGGACCGTTCGGCGGGCCCCGTGGCCGGCAGCGCCGGCGCCGGGGCGACGTCCGCTTGGCGCTGCTGCTGCTGCTCGCCGAAGGACCGAGCAACGGCTACCAGCTGATGCGGACGCTCGAGGAGCGCAGCGAGGGTCAGTGGAGCCCCAGCCCCGGCTCGGTCTATCCGGCCCTGTCGCAGCTCGAGGACGAAGGTCTGATCAGCTCGGTCCAGGGCGCCAGCGAGCCGGGGCGCACGTTCGAGATCACCGATGCGGGCCGCAGCCATCTTGCCGAGCGTGGCGAGCAGAAGCCACCGTGGGAGTTCGAGGAGGACAACCTCGGCAGCGATCGCAAGGCGTTCGGTCGTGCGCTGGCCGGTGCCGCGAAGGCGGCCGCGCAAGTCATGCAGGAGGGCGACCAGGCGAAGATCGCCGAGGCGACCGAGCAGCTGAACGAGCTGCGCCGCAGGCTTTACCGACTGCTGGCCGACGAGACGAGCGATTCCGAGTAGCCAGGGCGGGCTGGGGGCGGGCCCCATCCGCGGATGGGGCCCGCCCCCACCTCCAGGCGTGGCCGAGCCGCACACTACCCTCTCACTGAGATGACGACAGACAACGGACACCAGCCCGGAGCCGCCGTCGCCGCCCCGGGGCAGGCCACGCCCGCCGTCGCCGTCCGAAACCTGGTGAAGACGTTCGACGAGGTCGAGGCGGTGCGCGACGTCAGCTTCGAAGTGGCCGCCGGCGAGGTGTTCGGGTTCCTCGGGCCGAACGGCGCCGGCAAGACCACGACGATCAACATGCTGTGCACGCTGATGACGCCGACCTCCGGGTCGGCGAAGGTGGCGGGGTTCGACGTCGTGCGCGAACGCGACGACGTGCGCCGGCACATCGGCCTGGTGTTCCAGGACCCGACGCTCGACGGCTACCTGACGGCCGCGCAGAACCTGAAGCTGCACGCCGAGCTGTACGGCGTACCGGCCACCCTGGTGGAGCCGAGGATGCGTCAGGTGCTCGACATGGTCGGGCTGTGGGAGCGCCGGGACGGGATCGTCGGGACGTTCTCGGGTGGCATGCGCCGCCGCCTCGAGATCGCTCGCGGGCTGATGCACTCCCCGCGCGTGCTGTTCCTGGACGAGCCGACGATCGGCCTCGACCCTCAGACCCGGCGGTCGATCTGGAGCTACATCCGCGAGCTTCAGCAACGCGAGGAGATCACCGTGTTCATGACCACCCACTACATGGACGAGGCCGAGTGGTGCGAGCGGATCGCGATCATGGATCACGGCAGGATCGTCGCGCTCGACGCGCCTGAGACTTTGAAGGCGGGAATCGGCACCGACCGCGTGACGATCCAGACCGAGGACGATCAGGCCACGATCGAGGCACTCCGGGAGCGGTTCGGCCTCGAGGCGAAGATCTCCGAGGGGGCGGTCACGTTCGGCGTCGCCGCCGGCGAGAAGTTCGTGCCGCGATTGTTCGCCGAGCTTGGAGTTCCGATCCGCGCCGTCAGCGTGTCGCGCCCGACCCTCGATGACGTGTTCATGTCGTTCACGGGCACGACCATCCGTGATGCCGAGGAGGACCGCTCGAAGCACCGCAACCGGGTGATGATGCAGATGATGAGCGGGGGCCGCCGATGAGTACCAGCACGAGCGAGCGGACCGCTCCAGCCGTCACGCCTGCCGGTGCCGGCGACGTCGTCCGCGTCCGCGTTCCGCGCCGCACCTTCGCCTCCGAGCTACGGGCGATCAAGATCGTCTGGCGCCGTGAGCTGATCCGCTTCGTCAGCGACCGCCTGCGCATCGTCACCTCGCTGGTGCAGCCGTTCCTGTTCCTGTTCGTGCTCGGCGGCGGCCTGCAGACGCTGGCCAGCGCTGGCACCCACGGCGTCAACCTGAAGACGTTCATCTATCCGGGAATCCTCTGCATGGCGGTGATGTTCACGGCTATGTTCTCGGCCGCCTCGATCGTCTGGGACCGCGAGTTCGGCTTTCTCCGCGAGATGATGGTGGCGCCGGTGCGGCGCAGCTCGATCGTGATCGGCAAGTGCCTGGGTGGTGCGACCGTCGCCTGCTTCCAGGGGATCATCGTGCTGGCGATCGCCGGCCTGGTGCACGTGCCCTACGACCTCGGACTGATCTTCGGCGTGTTCGGCCTGCAGCTGCTGCTGGCGTTCACGATCACCGCGTTCGGGATCATGGTCGCGATCAGGATCAAGCAGATGCAGTCGTTCATGGGCGTCATGCAGATGGTCGTGATGCCGATGTACTTCATCTCGGGCGCGATGTTCCCCGCCTCGGGGCTGCCCACGTGGCTGACGATCCTCAACCGCCTGGACCCGCTGGCGTACGCGGTCGACCCGATGCGCCGGCTCGTGTTCAGCCACCTCAGCATCTCGCCGCTGGCGCACCGCGCGCTGGACAGCGGCATCACCTGGTGGGGCTATCGCGTGCCTGGCCTGCTCGAGGCGGGAGTGATCCTGGCGCTCGGGCTGGTGATGCTGGCGGCCGCGATCTGGGAGTTCTCGACCACCGAGTAGCAGCGCCCACGTCGCCCTATGACGACGGCGGGGCAGAAGCCGAGCTCAGCTGCTCGGTGGCGCTTGCCAGGGTGCCGGCGCGCCACCAGACGACGATCGCACCGACGGCGATCGCGGCGCCTGCGGCGAAGAACGGCGCCCCGCGGAACACTTCGCTGGCCGCTCCAGCGATCGCCGCGCCGACGGCAAACCCGGCGGTCAGGCCGGCCGTCGTCAGCGCGAATGCCTCCGTGGCCATCGCGGGCGGCGCCACCTCCCCCATCAGCAGATAGATGACGCCAAACGACGGTGCGATTACGAAGCCTCCGCAGAGCAGCAGAGCTCCCAGCACCAGCACGTTGGGCGCGGCCGCTAGCAGGCAGTTGGCAACCGCGTAGACGCTGATCAGGCTGAGTGCGCGCCGCACCGGTCGGCGGATCGGCACGCGCGAGGCGACCAGCCCACCCGTCAGGCTGCCGGTGCTGATCGCGGCGAACAGCAGCCCGGTGGCGCCGCGGGCGCCGAACGCAGCAGCCATGCGGATCAGGCCGAGCTCCGTGGCTCCGAACCCCGTCCCCACCGAGGTCGAGACCATCACCAGCGTGCAGACACCCGGGTGGACCAGGGGGCCGAGCCAAGAGCCGCCGAAGCGCCGGCGGTTGCGAGCGAGGCGGCGCGTTGGCGGCAGCAGCGCGAAGGCGACGCTGGAGGCGCCCGACACCGCGCCCAGCGCCGCCAGCGCGATCCACGGTCTCGTGTAGGTGGCAAGCGGGACGAACGCGACCGGCCCGATCGTGAACGCCACTTCCTGCAGCGCCGTGTCGATCATCACCACGCGGGCAAACGCCGAAGGGCGATATTGCGCTCGCCAGAGCGCCCGTGCGGCCGCGGCCACCGGCGGCTGGGCGACTCCGCAGATGGCCGCCAGGAGCATCAGCACCCAGCTTGGCGTGCCCGCTGAGACCAGCGCAAACGATGTCAATCCCAGCAGCGATCCGACCCCACTGAGCAGCAGCGCGCGAGTCTGACCGAGACGGTCGGCAAGCCGGCCGAGCAGCGGCGCTCCGGCCGCCGCCCCGACTCCGCAGATCGCGACCGCAACTCCGGCGGTTGCGTACGACAGGCCGCTGCCAACCACCTCCAGCACGATCAGGAGACCGATGCAGCCGACCGGTATCCGCGCGAGCAGCGCCGTCGTCAGCGACGGCCACACGTCAGCCGGGAGGCCGCGGTCGTCGCTCAGACTGGGTGCGATCTGCGACTCGAGCACGCTGCGCTCGCCGCAAGACGAGCCCGGTGTCGACGGGATTGCGCGGGGTCGAGCACGAGGCGGCGCCCACCGGTGCGGTCTGCGGGTATCAACGGACGCCGCCGCTGACGATCAGGAACGGCTCATCAGCCGGGTGGTAGTCGGTTGCGGTGACGGGATCGACCGCCCCCGCGACCACGGTGAGCATCTCAGGAGATTCCCAGGCGGTCAGCGGCTGCCCTGGCCAGGATCAGATCTTCGATCGCCAGCCCGACGGCCTTGAAGACGGTGATCTCCGCATCGCTCCGCCGGGTGACGCGGCCGCAGACGACGTCGGTCAGCTCGTGCGCGAAGCCCTGCTCGGGCAGGTGGTGCCTGGCGATCGCAGCAAGGATGTCCCCCGCCTCGGCGAGTGCAGCCTGGCGAGTGTCGACGACCAGCTTGGCGCGGGCCAGGAGTGACCCATCGACTTCGCACATGTCCGGGCGGTACGCGCCGATCGCGTTGACGTGGGCGCCCGCCGCCAGCAAATCGCCGTCGAACACCGGGATCGTGCTCGTCGTACACGTGCAGACCACATCGGCGTCGCGCACCGCGTTCGGCGCGCCAGCGCGGGCGTCGACACCAGCCGCCTGGAGCTTCCCGATCAGCGCGCGAGCTCTCGTGCTGGTCGGCGATGAGGCGACGATCGTGACGGTCGAGATCGGCAGCACGGCCTGCATCGCCTCAACGTGCGCCTCGGCTTGGGCCCCAGCCCCGAACACCACCAGGCGGCTGCTGTCGGAGCGGGCCAGATGCTGGGTCACGAGGGCCGATACGGCAGCCGTGCGAAGCCCGGTCAACGCGGCGGCGTCGATCATCAGCTCCGGCGAGAAGCCGACCTTGGAGAACAGCACATAGGCGCCCTGAATCAGCGGCAGGTCCCGCTCCGGGTTGGCACGCGCGATCGTCACGATCTTCGCTCCTGCCCCCTCCGGGCCGGCAGCCGGCATCATCAGCATCTCGTCACGGGGATGCACGCCGTCGCCTGAGATCGGCACGATCGCCCGCGGTGCCACCTCCAACGGATGGGTCCGGGCGGCGGACAGGGCCTCGCTGAGCGCGTCGATGGCCACGCCGATCGGCAGCGCCGGGCGCAGCTCGGCAGCGCCCAGATAGGGCAGCGCCGCCGGGCCGTGATCAGCTGACTTCGCGACCCTGGGCAGGCCGGACGGGAGCGACATCGAAGGTAGTATAGAACGCGTCACATAGTGGTTTGACCCTGTTCACACGGTGGTCGGCTCCCCAGGTATGAGCTTTGCATGAGCTGCGCAAGCTGATAGCGCCCAGTGCGATCGCGGTCGTCGGCGCCTCGCCACGCGTGAGCTCGGCCGGAGGGGCCGTGATCAGGGCGCTTCACGAGCTCGGCTTCGACGGACGGCTGTACCCCGTCAACCCCCGTCACGAGGAGGTGCTGGGGCACCGCTGCTACCGGTCACTGGCGGAGCTTCCGGAGGTCCCGGATGCGGCCTTCATCGGTCTGCCGGCAGGGCCTTCGGTCGAGGCGCTGCAGCAGGCCGGCGCACAGGGGATCGGCGCCGCAGTCATCCATGCGGCCGGGTTTGCCGACGCCGGCGCGGCCGGGCGAAGCCTGCAGGAGGAGCTCGTGCGGATCGCCCGCCGCCACCAGATCGTCGTGTCGGGGCCAAACAACATGGGCGTGCTCGACGTGCTCGACCGCAGCGGCATGTGGACGCTGCCGTTCGACCCGCTGCCGGGCCCGGTGGCGATCATCAGCCAGAGCGGATCGGCCGCCATCGCCCTGACCGAGGATCCCAAGCGGCTCGGGCTCGCCTACGTGATCACGGCCGGCAACGAGGCAGTCGTCGAGGTCAGCGACTACCTGGATTACGCGGTCAGCGACGAGCGGGTCAAAGTTATCTTGATGTTCCTGGAGAGCATCCGCTCTCCAGCGAAGTTCGCTGGCGCGGCCCACCGTGCAGCTGAGCGCGGCCAGCGAATCATCGCCATCAAGGTGGGTCGATCGCAGGCGGCCCAGGCGGTCGTCCGGGACCACACCAGCGCGATCGCCGGCAGTGACGAGACCTACGACGCCTTCCTACGCCAGTGCGGCGTGATCCGCGCCACCGACTTCGACGAGATGCTCGAGCTGGCAACGCTGTTCGCGGCCTCGCCGGACCCGCCGGCGAGCCGTTGCGTGGTGGCGTTGACGATGTCAGGGGGAGAAGCGGCGCTGACCGCCGATCTGGCAGCCGACGCGGCGCAGCCGCTGCTGACGCTGCCCCGGGCGACGCGCCGAGCCCTGCGCCAGGTGCTGGGTACGCTCTCGCTGCCCAGCAACCCGATCGACGCCTGGGGCCTCGGCTGGGACGAGGCGCGGTTTCGAGCCGCGGTCACGCAGCTGGCCAGCGACAGGCAGCCGAGCACGATCATCGCGGTGCTCGATGCGCCCTCCTCGGGAGGCGGCGATGCGCAGATCGCGCGCGCGGTCGTTCGAACCTTCGCCGAGCTGCGAGCAGCCACCGGCAAGCACTTCATCATCCTCACCACCACCGCGCTGTCCGGCGTTGACCCGGGAACGCTAACGCTAGCCGCGGAGCCGGGCGTGCCGGTCCTCACCGGCCTGCGCCTGGGCCTTGGGGCGGTCGCCAAATGGACCGGCTACACCAGACCGGCCGGCGTTCGTCTCCAGGGGGAGCGGCGGCGTCGGGATGCCGGCTCCCGGGCGTTGCGCGAGGCGCTGCTCGGCGGCGAGCTCGGACCCGCCGAGGGCGCCGCGCTGCTGCACGCGACCGGCGTTCCGATGGCGCCGTTGGTGGTCGTGTCGTCTGCCTCGGACGCGGCCCGGGCGGCGGCGCGAGTCGGCTACCCCGTGGTGGTCAAAGGGCACGGCCAGGGAATCCTGCACAAGCATGCGGCCGGTCTCGTGATCACCGGGGTAGTCGATGCCGCCGGCGCCAGGGCTGCCTTCGAGGCGCTGTCGGCGAGGCTTGCGGAGCTCGGTGCCGTGCGGCCGTCGGTCTGCGTGCAGCCCCAGAAGCAGGGCCTGGAGCTGTTCGTCGGCGCCCGCAACGATCCAGACTTTGGCCCGGTGACGGCGGTCGGCACGGGCGGAACCGAGGTGGAGTCCGCTCGCAGCGTGGCGATCCACGTCGGACCTGTTGACCGGGCCGCTGCCCGCAGGCTGCTGCGCGAGTCACCCGCGGCTCCCTTGCTGCGCGGCCGTAGCGGGGCGGCCGGCCGGAGCCTGGCTGCCGCGGCCGCCGTGGTCGCCCGCCTCAGCTCGCTGGCCGCGGCGCTGAACGACCTAGTAGACACGATTGAGGTCAACCCGTTGATCGTGCTGAGCGACGAACAGGGAGTGGCCGGAGTCGACCTGGTCGTGGTCAGGAAGTCCTCAACAGACAAAGCCAGTCGCGCGGCGGCCGGCCCTCGAAGGAGCGATGCCGATGTCTGATCCCACCCAGCAGCAGGACACGGATCCGGAGCGGCTGAACGAGGCGCTCGAGTGCATCGGCTATGCGGTCGATGATCGCATAGCCGTGGTCACGCTCGACCGGCCCGAGCGGATGAACGCGATGAACCTGCAGCTGTGCCGGGAGCTGCAGCAGGCGGTGGCCGCTGCGGACGCCGACGACGATGTGCGCGTGATCGTCCTGAGAGGGGCCGGGTCCAAGTCGTTCTCCAGCGGCTATGACCTGCAGGACGACGAGATGGAGATCAGCGTCGAGACGCTCAGCGAGCGGATGCGCGCCGATCTCACCTTCACGCAGGCGGTGTGGCGCTGCACGAAGCCGACGATCGCGATGATCAACGGTCACTGCCTGGGCGGGGCGCTCGAGCTGGCGCAGATGTGCGACATCCGCTACGCGGCCGACAACGCCAGCTTCGGCGTCGTGGAGACTCGCTTCTCGGCCGGCGTGGTCACGATGATCATGCCCTGGGTGATCGGCCAGGCGAGTCGCGAGCTGATCTACACCGGCGACACGATCGGCGCCGACGAGGCGCTGCGTCTCGGCCTCGTCAACCGGGTGTTCCCGGCCGCCGAGCTCGAGCGGGAGACGCTCAAGGTGGCTCGTCGAATGTCCCGCGTCGCGCTAGCGGCGCTGCGCTGGAACAAGCGCGCGATCAACGCCGCCTACGAGGCAATGGGGTTCGACACCGCGCTGCGCTACGGCGGCGACCTGGCCGTGCTGCTGAACGCCACCTCCACGCCGGAGTACAACGCGTTCGACCGGATCCGCAGCGAGCAGGGGTTGGCTGCGGCGATCCGGTGGCGAGCCGAGCAGTTCAGGCCGTTCCAGTAGCGGTGCCCGCTTCCTCGCCGGGCTGCCGGCCAGGGAGGTCGAACCAGGCACTGGCATTGTCCGCCAGCACCCGTCTCAGCCAGCCATCCGGGAGCACCGCCCGGAGCTGTTCGACGGCGACGCTGTCCCAGTCCGGATAGCCGCTGCCGAATACGAGCAGCTCGGCGCCGCCGAAGCTCTCCAGCAGATGCACCCAGGCGCCGGCGTCGGCTCCGATCTCGATCGGCCCGGCGGACACCCGGACGTGGTCGCGGAGGTATTCGCTGGGCAGCCGGCGCGCCCAGGGGATCTCGCGACGCAGCCCCCTGTAGTTGGCGTCAAGCCGCCACATGAACGGAGCGATCCAGGTCGCGCCTGACTCCAGGAACACCAGCCGCAGGTTCGGGTGGCGCTC
>JASHQV010000033.1 GCA_030038955.1 Solirubrobacteraceae bacterium | reverse complement strand
GGCTTGCCCGTAGCCAGCGAGCGCCCGTAGCAGGCCTGGCAGACGCCGGTGGGCGCCTCGCACTTGAGCACCGAACGCACCGGCACGGTGACGACCTCGCCCTTCTCGGTCCGCTTCGCAAACGCGTCGACCAGCGCCGCGACCTCGGCCCGATCGATCTCCTTGCCCTGCTCGACGATCACCCTGCCGCGGGGGCCGGTGATGTCGCGGGCCGCGATCCGCCCGACGAGGTTGTCGTTCGGCTGGTCGGTCGGCCGCGGCCTCCGGGTCTCGGGATCGGGCTCGGTCGCGTGGACCGCCATCTCGATGTACTCCTCGGTCTCGCAGTCCTCCTGGCGGATGATCACGTCCTGCGAGACGTCGACCAGGCGCCGCGTCAGGTACCCGGAGTCGGCCGTCCGCAGGGCGGTGTCGGCCAGGCCCTTACGGGCGCCGTGGGTGGAGATGAAGTACTCGAGCACGTCCAGGCCCTCCATGAAGTTGGACTTGATCGGACGCTCGATGATCTCGCCCTTGGGGTTCGCCATCAGCCCGCGCATGCCGGCCAGCTGACGGATCTGCTGGAACGAGCCACGTGCCCCCGAGTTGGCCATCATCAGGATCGGATTGAGATCCTCGAGGTGGTCACGCATCGCCTCGGCGACGTCGTTGGTGGCGCGATCCCACAGGGCGGTGACCGCCTCGTGGCGCTCCTCCTGATCCATCTCGCCGTTCAGGTACTGCTCGTCGATCTCCGCCAGCTCGGCCTCGTAGCGCGCGAGGATGTCCGGCTTGTCAGGCGGCGTCTGCACGTCGTTCTTGGAGATCGTCACGCCGGCACGGGTGGAGAAGTGGAAGCCGATGTCCTTGAAGGCATCGAGCACCTCCGAGATCGACACCGCCCCGTAGGCCTGCACGAGATCGTCGATCAGCTTGGTGGTGTCCTTCTTGCGCATCGAGCGGTTGACGAACTCGTAGCTGCCTGGGTTGAACTGCTCGCCGAGCGCCTCCTGCAGCGCCCGCTCGATCCGGTCGTTGTAGATGATCCGCCCGACCGTCGTGAGCACGTGGCCGCCGTCGAGCCCGACCGGCCGGTACTCGGCGAGGTCGTGCAGGCCGACCACCTTCGCCTCGTAGGACAGCTCCGCCTCCTGGGCGGTGCGGAACACGTGCGGGCGTGGCTGGTGCGTGGACGGGTCGAGCTTGTCCAGCTCCTCGGCGTCCGGCCCGTAGGTCAGGTAGTAGGCGCCAAGCACCATATCCTGCGTCGGCGTCGCCAGCGGCGCACCGTGGGCCGGCGAGAGGATGTTGTTGGCCGACAGCATCAGGATCCGCGCCTCGGCCTGGGCCTCGGCCGACAGCGGCAGGTGCACGGCCATCTGATCACCGTCGAAGTCGGCGTTGAACGCGTGGCAGACGAGCGGATGCACCTGGATCGCCTTGCCCTCGACCAGCACCGGCTCGAACGCCTGGATGCCGAGGCGGTGCAGCGTCGGCGCGCGGTTGAGCAGCACCGGGTGCTCGCGGATGACCTCCTCGAGCACGTCCCACACCTCGGGGATCATCGAGTCGACCATCTTCTTCGCGGCCTTGATGTTCTGGGCTGACTTGCGCTCGACCAGCCGCGCCATGATGAACGGCTTGAACAGCTCCAGCGCCATCAGCTTCGGCAGCCCACACTGGTGCAGGCGGAGCCACGGCCCCGACACGATCACCGAGCGCCCGGAGTAGTCGACCCGCTTGCCCAGCAGGTTCTGGCGGAAGCGGCCCTGCTTGCCCTTGAGCATGTCGGACAGTGACTTCAGCGGGCGGTTGCCGGGGCCGGTCACGGGACGGCCGCGACGACCGTTGTCGAACAGCGCGTCGACGGCCTCCTGCAGCATCCGCTTCTCGTTGTTGACGATGATCTCGGGCGCGCCGAGATCGAGCAGCCGCTTGAGCCGGTTGTTGCGGTTGATCACGCGGCGGTACAGGTCGTTGAGATCAGAGGTGGCGAAGCGGCCGCCGTCGAGCTGCACCATCGGGCGCAGCTCCGGCGGGATCACCGGCACCGCCTCGAGGATCATCATCTCCGGCTTGTTGCCCGAGTTGATGAACGCGCTGACGACCTTCAGGCGCTTGACGGCGCGGGCCTGCTTCTGGCCCTTGGCGGTCTTGACCTGCTCCTGCAGGTCCTCCGACTCGGCCTCGAGGTCGACCTGCTGCAACAGATCGCGGACGGCCTCGGCGCCCATCCCGCCGCGGAAGTACTCGCCGAACCCGAACGGGGAGCCGAACCGGTCCTTGAGCTCGCGGAACAGGGTCTCGTCGTTGACCACGTCCTTGGCCTTCATTGACTTGAACAGATCCCACACCTGGCGCATCCGCTCGGCGGCGTCCTCGATGTAGGCCTCGGTGTCGTCGATGTCTGCCTGGAAGCTCTTGCGCAGGTCCTTGAGCAGCTTCTCGCGCTCCTCGTCGGACAGCTTCGCGACGTTGACTTCCAGCGTCTCCGCCCACAGGTGGTCGTCGTCGGAGAAGTCGCGGCCGGCCTTGCCGGTCTCGAGGTAGTGGACGCGACGCTCGAGCGACTCGCGCAGCTCCAGCACCCGCTCCTCCTTCTCGGCCGAATAGGCATCGAGCACCTTGTTGACCTCGGTCTCGAGGCTGTCAAGGTCGCGCTCCCGGGCCTCGTCGTCCACCCAGGTGACCATCGAAGCGGCGAAGTACAGGACCTTCTCCAGCTCCTTCGGAGCCATGTCCAACAGGTAGCCGATGCGGCTGGGCACGCCCTTGAAGAACCAGATGTGGCTGACCGGCGCGGCCAGGTCGATGTGGCCCATCCGCTCGCGGCGGACCTTGGAGCGGGTCACCTCGACGCCGCAGCGCTCGCAAACGATGCCCTTGTAGCGGACGCGCTTGTACTTGCCGCAGTAGCACTCCCAGTCCTTCGTCGGACCGAAGATGCGCTCGCAGAACAGCCCGTCCTTCTCGGGCTTGAGCGTGCGGTAGTTGATCGTCTCGGGCTTGGTGACCTCGCCGGAGCTCCAGGAGCGGATCTGCTTGGAGGAGGCGAGGCCGATTTCAATCGCGTCGAAATTGTTGATGTCGATCAAAGTGAGTCCTTGCTGCTCGGTGCCAGTGAAGTGGGGTGCTGCTCGCTGGTGGTGGTGGTGGTGACGGTTCTGGTGGGTCAGGCAGTGCGAGTTGCTGCCTGGTTTCGGACGGGATCAGCTAGAGGACTTCGTTTCGTGGACCGGGCCAATCGCGAAAGCGTTCTTGGCCCGGACACGAAATGAGGTCCTCCCCTGCCCAATCGCGTCAGCGCCTGGGCCAAGGAAAGGCGGGGGGACCGGCGAGCCACTTACGCCTCGTCCTCTTCCAGGACGCCCTCCGCCTCTCCGGATGGGACGTCCTCGTTCAGCATCGGGTCCTCGTTCTCGGCGAAGTCCTCGTCCTCGAGCTCCTCGCCCGGCTCGAGGTCGGGATCCTCGACCTCGACCTCGTCGACGGAGGCCTCGATCGTCTCGCCCTCGTGGTCGACGGTCTCGTCGGCCGCGGACCCGTCGGTCGCCCGCACGCCACTGAGGTCGATCCCGAGCTCCTCGGCGGCGCGTAGCAGGTCGTCGTCCTCCTCGCGCATCTCGGCCCGCTCGCCCTCCTCGGAGACGACGTTGACGTCGAGCGCCAGCGACTGCATCTCCTTGAGCAGCACCTTGAACGACTCGGGGATCGACGGCTCAGCGATGTTCTCGCCCTTGACGATCGCCTCGTACGCCTTGACCCGCCCGACCGTGTCGTCGGACTTGATCGTCAGCATCTCCTGGAGCGTGTAGGCGGCGCCGTACGCCTCGAGCGCCCACACCTCCATCTCGCCGAAGCGCTGGCCGCCGAACTGCGCCTTGCCGCCGAGCGGCTGCTGCGTGACCAGCGAGTACGGACCGGTCGAGCGCGCGTGGATCTTGTCGTCGACGAGGTGCAGGAGCTTGAGGATGTACATGTAGCCGACCGTCACCTGCTCGGTGAACGGCTCGCCCGTGCGCCCGTTGAACAGCGTCACCTTGCCGGAGGCCTGCTCGCCGGCACGGCGGCGCTTGTCGATGTCGATGCGGATCTTGCCCGGGTGCTCCTCCTGCCAGCGCACCAGCGCCTCGTCGACGTCGGGCACGGTCGCGCCGTCGAACACCGGCGTCGCCACGTACACCTTGGCGCCGGCGCCGTCGGCCGCGTTCGGCGCCATCACCGTGGCCGTCTTGCGGGCCTCGGAGCCGTCGTCGAACCAGCCGTTGGCAGCCACCCAGCCAAGATGCGTCTCGAGGATCTGGCCCAGGTTCATCCGGCTGGGCACGCCCAGCGGGTTGAGGATCACGTCGACCGGCGTGCCGTCCTCGAGGAACGGCATGTCCTGCACGTCGACGATCTTCGAGATCACGCCCTTGTTGCCGTGGCGCCCGGCGAGCTTGTCGCCCTCGGCGATCTTGCGCTTCTTGGCGACGAACACCCGCACCAGGTCGTTGACGCCGGGCGGCAGGTCGTCGCCCTCGTCGCGGCTGAACGTCTTCACGTCGATGACGACGCCGCCCTCGCCGTGGGGAACCTTCAGCGAGGTGTCGCGGACCTCGCGCGCCTTCTCCTTGAAGATCGCGCGGATCAGCTTCTCCTCGGCGGTCAGCTCGGTCTCGCCCTTCGGCGTGACCTTGCCGACGAGCAGGTCGCCGGAGGCCACCTCGGCGCCGATCCGGACGATCCCGCGGTCGTCGAGGTTGCGCAGCGACTCCTCCGAGCGGTTCGGGATGTCACGGGTGATCTCCTCGTCGCCCAGCTTCGTGGTGCGCGCGTCGATCTCGTACTCCTCGATGTGAATCGAGGTGAGCTCGTCGTCCTGGACCAGCCGGTTGGAGATGATGATCGCGTCCTCGAAGTTGTAGCCCTCCCAGGACATGAAGGCGACCAGCAGGTTCTTGCCGAGCGCCATCTCGCCCATGTCCGTGGCCGAGCCGTCGGCGAGCACAGCGCCCTCGCCGACGGTCGCGCCAACCGAGACGATCGGCTTCTGGTGGATCAGCGTGCCCTGGTTGGAGCGCATGAACTTCTGTAGCTCGTACTCGTCCTGACCACCGGCTCCGCCGGCGGTTCCCCGAGTGGCCGAGTCGACATCTACGACGATCCGCTCGGCATCCACGTAGGAGACCGTGCCCGGGTTGCGCGCCAGCACCACGTCGCCGGTGTCGATCGCGGCTCGGCGCTCCATGCCGGTGCCGATCAGCGGCGCGTCGGTGACCAGCAGCGGCACCGCCTGACGCTGCATGTTCGAGCCCATCAGCGCTCGGTTGGCGTCGTCATGCTCGAGGAACGGGATCATCGCGGTCGCGACCGACCAGATCTGCTCGGGCGAGACGTCGACCAGGTCGACCTCGGTGGGCGGCACCGACACGTACTGGCCGGCCTGCGTGCGGCACACGATCTCGTCGCCGACGAGCCGCCCGTTCTTGTCGACCGGCGTGTTCGCCTGCGCGATCTTGCGCTCCTCTTCCTGGGTCGCGTCGATCCGCACGATCTCGTCCGTCACCTTGCCGTTCTTGACGACCCGGTAGGGAGTCGTGACGAACCCGTGCTCGGAGATCTCCGCGTATGAGGAGAGCGAGCCGATCAGCCCGATGTTCGGACCCTCCGGGGTCTCGATCGGGCACATGCGGCCGTAGTGCGTGGGGTGCACGTCGCGCACCTCGATCGGCGCTCGCTCGCGGGTCAGCCCGCCGGCACCGAGCGCGCTCAGGCGGCGCCGGTGGGTGAGGCCGGCCAAGGAGTTCGTCTGGTCCATGAACTGGCTCAGCTGGGAGCTGCCGAAGAACTCCTTGAGCGCCGCCACCACCGGGCGGATGTTGACGATCGTCTGCGGCGTGATCGTGTCGGCATCCTCGGTCGTGAGGCGCTCGCGCACGACCCGCTCCATCCGGTACAGCCCGATCCGGAAGGCTTCCTGGATCAGCTCGCCGACGGTCCGCAGCCGGCGGTTGCCGAAGTGCTCGTACTCGTCGAGGTGATCCTGGACCGGCTCGCGCGGCAGCGCCAGCGCCTCGGCCGCGAAGTCCCGCGTCTCGCCGGTCGCCTCCTCGGGCATGCCGAGCAGCCGCGGCAGCGACACCAGCTCCTTGATCAGGGCGATGATGTCGTCGTGGGTGAGGGTGCGGGTGTCGAGGTCGATGCTCAGCCCCAGCCGCGAGTTCAGCTTGTACCGGCCGACGCGCGTGAGGTCGTAGCGCTTGGGGTCGAAGAACAGCTGGTTGAGCAGCGACCGGGCAGCGTCGATCGACGGCGGCTCGCCGGGGCGCTGCTTCTTGAACAGCTCGATCAGCGCGCCCTCCTCGGTCCGCGTCATCTCCGCATCGGCGTCGAGCGTCAGCTGGACGTACAGGGAGTCATCGAACAGCTTCAGGATCTCCTCGTCGGTCGCGTAGCCCATCGCCCGCAGCAGCACCGTCACCGGCAGCTTGCGCTTGCGGTCGATGCGCACGTAGACACGGCCCTTCTTGTCGATCTCCAGCTCCAGCCAGGAGCCGCGCGCGGGCATCAGGTTGGCGATGAACACCTGCTTCTCGCGGTCCTTTGGCTCCATCACGTAAGCGCCGGGAGAGCGCACCAGCTGCGTCACGACGACGCGCTCGGTGCCGTTGATCACGAACGTTCCCCGGTCGGTCATCCACGGGAAGTCGCCCATGAACACCGACTGCTCGCGGATCTCGCCGGTCTCGCGGTTGATGAACGCAACCGTCACCGTCAGCGGCCGGGCGTAGGTGAGGTCCTTCTCGCGACACTGCTCGAGGCTGGCGATCGGCTCGTCGAACTGGAACTCGCCGAACTGCACGGCGAGGTTGCCGGTGTAGTCCTCAATCGGCGAGACGTCGTCGATCGTCTCGCGCAGGCCGCCCCCCGCGGGGTTGGTCAGCCAGTCGAACGAGCGACGCTGGATATCGATCAGGTTGGGAACTTCCAGGACCTTGTGCAGACGCGCGAAGCTGCGGCGCGTCCGTGGGGCATCAGCGATTGCCAAGACGGCGACTCCTCGGGCCGGTGGAGAGCGAGATCACGGCGCTCGGAGGGCTTCGCGTGTCCCCCGCCGGAGGACATCGCCGCCCTCACGGGCGCGACCAGCAAAGATAGCACACGACAACGATGCCCCGTGCAGGACTGTTCAGCTCTCACGGACCCCGCTCGCGGCGGCCGCGTATGTGGCGCGGTGCCGGTGTGGTTGAGCGGCTACGACTATCGGCTGACGCGCGCAGTGTAGGGCCAAATGCGCGCTTTTACAAGGGCGGGCTGGAAGCGCCCGCGGATCGCCAGCGCCCCGGACCTCAGCCGAGCGCCCTCGCAACGCGGGCCAGCAGGACCCCAGCTGCTGGAACGCTCGCGCCCTTGCGCTGAAGCTCTCTGACGGGTGAATCCCACACGACGCGCTCTTATGGCAGCTTGTCGCCGGAGGATCTGGCTCGCAGCTAGGCGTCTTGCATCCCTGGCGCTCGCTTGCGCGACAGCTCATGGGCTTCTGCTCGCGCTCGCTCGCGAGCAGCCCGTCGAGGCGGACGGGAGGGTTGCGGCGCCCAAGATATGTGCAGTGACGAAGGCAGGATGGCGCCGACGATCACGCTGATCAGGCGGGGAACGACGACGTGGCGTAGCGCTCGGCGTGCCCGTCGAATCGGGAGAGCAACGCTCGCGCCGTTGGTTCGATCACCGGTGTCTCGTAGCCCTCGCCAGCGCATGCACGGATGGCGTCGAGGCTGTCGAAGCGCATGGCATTGACGAAAGCGACCTCACCACCGTCGTCGCGGCGAAGCGACGGGGACCACGCCGCTGGTCTGGACGCTCTCGCTAAAGAGCGTGAGCGGCCGCTCGCAGCGAGGACCACGCCGCTGGTCTGGGCGCTCGCGTTAGCGCCCGCGCCCAGAACGGCGCGCGTGGTCCTCGCCCA
>JASHQV010000346.1 GCA_030038955.1 Solirubrobacteraceae bacterium | reverse complement strand
GTCCATCCCGTGCAGGTCGAGGCGATCCTCGCCGAGCATCCGGGCGTTCGTGATGCGCTCGTCGTCGGTCTACCCGACGAGCGCTGGGGCGAGCTCGTGGTCGCCTACGTGGTCGCGGGCGCGCCGGCGCCGGACGTCGCCGAGCTCGACGCCCATTGCGCTGCGCACCCGATGCTCGCCGGCTACAAGCGGCCGCGCGCCTACCGGTTCGTCGACGAGCTGCCGATGACGGCGACCGGGAAGAAGCTGCACTACCGCGTGCGCGATGAGGTTCGCGAGGACGCTGCCGCGGGCCGGCTGCTGCGGCCCTGAGCGGCGGGGAGGCCGCGACTGCTGCGGCCCTGAGCGGCGGGGACGCCGCGACTGCTGCGGTGCTGACAGGCGGGCCCCGTCCGTCGCGGGCCTCAGCCCGCGCTCACCGCGTAGCGCGGGCTGACCCCGATCAGCCGCTCGGCGCCCGTCTGCGCCTGCGCCATCGTCCACTCGACGTCGCGGAGGCGCTCGAGCCGCGCCGGCCCCCAGCCGGTCGACTGCACGAGCTCGACGAGCTGGTCGGGCGTGAGGTTGCCACCGTAGGGAAGCGCCTCGACCAGCGCGGGCGAGTAGTCGGCGTGATGCGACGGAGTCCTCGCGGTCAGCTTGCCGAGCACGGTTCGGGCGCGCCGGCGCGCGCGCTCGCGCGGATCGCCGACGTCTCCCCAGAGGCTCTCGATCAGCACCAGCCTGCCGTCGGGCGCCGCCCTCCGCCAGGCCTGCAGCGCTGCCGCTGGACGCGGCAGCGTCCATACGAGGTGACGCTCGATCACCGCAGCGAAGCCGCGTTCGGGGGCCGACTCCGCGGACCCCTCGACGGTCTCGATCTCCAGGCCTCTGGCGCGCGCCTTGTCGCGCAGCTGCGCGAGCATCCCGGCCGACAGGTCGAGCGCGGTCACCTCGTGACCCAGCTCCGCCGCCAGCAGGCTGAGGAAGCCGGTGCCGGCGCCAACGTCGAGCACCTCGGACGGCGCCGGCGGCAGCAGCCGAGCAAGCGCCGCTCGCCACGTGGCGCGCACGCTTGCGCTGGTCGGGTCGTGCTCGGGCGCTCGGTCGTAGACCGCCGCGTCGGCATCCCAGAACTTCCGGAGCTCCTCGCCGGGATCGAACCCGCTCAGCCATTCGTCCCGCGTCGTCGCCACAGGCTAAGCCTAGTCAGTACGCTCGGAGCCCGTGGCGGCAACGCGCACCGGGATCGTCGGCGCCGGGATCATCGGCTTGGCGGTGGCGCGGCGCGTGGCGCAGGTGTACCCCGGCAGCAAGCTGACCGTGCTCGACAAGGAGACGGGCGTCGGCCGCCACCAGACCGCGCACAACAGCGGCGTCGCGCACGCGGGCGTGTACTACGCGCCCGGCTCGCTGAAAGCGAAGCTGTGCCGCCGCGGCGTGGGCCTGCTGAAGCAGTACTGCGCCGAGCGCGGGATCGCCTACGAGCAGTGCGGCAAGCTGATCGTCGCCCGTGATCCGGGCGAGCTGGCGCGGCTCGACGAGCTCGAACGGCGGGCCACCGCAAACGGCGTTCCCGCACTGGCGCGGCTCGGGCCCGGCGAGATCACCGCGATCGAGCCCCATGCGCGCGGCGTCTCGGCGCTGCACTCCCCGTCCACCGCGATCGTCGACTTCCCGGCGGTGGCGCGATCGCTGGCGGCGGAGCTGGAGGCGGGCGGAGCTACCGTGCGGCTGGGCTTCGAGGTGGTGGCGATCACGCGTCGTGGCGGCGAGCTGTGGGTCCACGCGACGAGCGGCGAGCAGCTGGCGTTCGAGCGGCTGGTGGTGTGCGCGGGCCTCCAGTCCGATCGGCTGGCGCAGATCGCCGGGGAGCGGCCGGAGCCGTCGATCATCCCGTTCCGCGGCGAGTACTACCGGCTCGTGCCGGCGGCCCGCGAGCTCGTGCGCGGGCTGATCTATCCGGTTCCGGATCCCGACTATCCGTTTCTCGGGGTGCATTTCACGCGCAGGCTCGACGGTGGCGTCGAGATCGGGCCAAACGCGGTCCTGGCGCTCGCCCGCGAGGGCTATCGCCGCACCGACTTCAGCGCCCACGACGTCGTCGAGGCGCTGGCGTCCCCGGGATTTCGGCGGCTGGTACGCCGCCACTGGCGGATGGGACTGCGAGAGCTGCATGGCTCGCTGTCGCGGCGCGCGTTCGTCGCCGAAGCTCGCAGCTTCGTCCCCGAGCTGACCGTCGATGACGTCGCGCCGGCGCCGGCTGGGGTCCGCGCCCAGGCGGTCGACCGCGACGGCTCGCTCGTCGACGACTTCCGGATCACCATCGCGGGACCGATCGTGCTCGTTCGCAACGCCCCGTCGCCGGCGGCGACTTCGTCGTTGGCGATCGCGGAGCATGTGGTGCGGCGTCTGCAGGCAGGAGTTTGGGGCGGCTCGCGGTAGTAGTGCCAGCGGGACGTCGACGATCGACGTCTCGCTTGACAGAACAGGAGACTTGATGCACACACGGGCTACGAGGTCGCGCCGACGCGGGCGGCCTCACGATCTTGCAGTTGGCGTTGCCGGCGCGTTGACGGTGGCTGGCTGCCTGGCGATTCCGCTGGCGGGTGGTGCGGCGGCGTCGACGCCGAAGACCGAGACCTATTCGACGCCGGGTGCGTATACGTTCACGGTCCCGGATAACGTCGATGCGATCACGGTGACCGCGGTCGGCGCCGCCGGTGGGGCGTGCGATGACGCTTCTGGCGGTCAGGGTGGTTCGGTGACCGCCACGGTTGCGGTCACGCCGGGCGCAAAGCTGTACGTGGGCGTCGGCGGTGCCGGCGGCAACTGTGGCTGGCTGGAAGCCGAGGGGAATCCTGAGCCTGGGGCCGGCGGAACCGGCGGTGGCGCCACCGGCGGCTCCGGCTACGCCTCACCAAGCTACGGTCCTGGTGGAGCGGGTGGTGGAGGCGCCTCGCTGGTCGGTCCGTCGGCCTGGCCCGGATCACAGCAACCGTTGGTTGTCGCCGGTGGCGGCGGGGGCGCCGCTTTCGCCACAACCGGCGGCAACGCCGGGCTGCCGGGCACCGACGGGACCGCGTCTGGTAGCGCGGGCGGTGCGGGAGGTCAAAGCTCGGGCGGCGCCGGCGGCGTCGCAGGGAGCGCCGACGCTGGAGCGGGATCAGCCGGCTCGGCGGGAGTCGGGGGAGCAGGAGGCCCCGGCGACACAACCGATCCATCGTCTGGTGGTGGCGGTGGTGGCGGCGGCTACTACGGCGGCGGTGGTGGTGGCGGCAGCGAGGTCGGAGGCGTGGGCGGTGGCGGTGGCGGCGGTTCGAGCTTCACCGCGACGCATGCGACTGCTGTGAGCGGCCCGACGGCTTCGACCGCGAGTGCCTCCGTGACGATCAGCTACGTGACACTGCCGGCGCCGAAGGCGACGACGCACAAGGCAAGCGGGGTGAGCTACACGAAGGCGACCCTGCATGGCTCTGTGAACGGCGAGGACCTGCCGACGAGCTACTACTTCCAGTACGGCACCTCCAAGCGCTACGGGAAGACGACGCGGAGGCACAAGCTGGCGGCGAGCGCGAACGCGCACAGTGTGAAGGCCCTGCTCCACGGTCTGAAGGCCGACACGACCTATCACTTCCGGGTGGTGGCGGTGACCGCGTCGGGGAAGGCGTACGGCAAGGACATGACCTTCAAGACCAAGAAGAAGAAGGCGGTCTCCCCGGTATTCACCGGCTGAGCGCAGTCTGAAGCCGTCCGTGGCCTGAAGCCGATCGGGGTCTCAAGGCCATGCCCGGTTGAGGGGGCGCCGCTGATCAGCGGCGCCCCCCCTTTCGTTGGCGGTTGCGAGCCGCTCACGGCCGGCGGCCGCGGCGTGCGCGGTCGATCAGCCCGGGCTCCTGTGAATCGGCCGGGGGCTCAGTTAGGATGCCAGCGGCCATTGCGGTCGAATCTGGATGCCGGCTACCGGGCGCATCACCGGGCCGGTCGACACCGAAGGAGGCATGATGCACGCACGGGCTAGGAGGTCGCACGGGCGACCTCATGGATTTGCAATTGGCGTTGCCGGTGCGCTGGCGATCGGCTGCTTCGTCGGTCCGCTGGCGGCGGGTGGCGCGGCGGCGTCCTCGCACGCGCGGGCGGCGTCGACGCATACGCAGACTTACACGACGCCGGGCAGCTATTCGTTCTCGGTTCCGCGCGACGTCGCCAGGATCACGGTGACGGCGGTCGGTGCCGCCGGTGGTGGCTGCTACCCAACCGACGGCCGCGGCGCTGGCGGCGACGGCGCGTCGGTGACCGCGACCGTGGCGGTCAAGCCGGGCAAGCAGCTGTTCGTCGAGGTTGGTGGCGTCGGCGGTACCTGCGGCGAATATGTGGGCACCTCTCCGGTATCCGGTGGAGCTGGCGGCACCGGTGGCGGCGGCGCCGGCGGCAGCGGAGACGACGACGGCTACTCCGGCGCCGGCGGCGGCGGTGCCTCTGGCGTCGGCCTGACGTCGCTGGCGGCAGGTGGCTCGCCGCTGGTCGTCGCGGGCGGCGGTGGCGGCGCCAGCGTTTGCGAAGGGACCGGCGGCAGCGCCGGTTCTGCGGGCGTCGCCGGTGATACGTGTGGGTCATCCTACGGCGGCGGTGGTGGGGCAGGCACGACCGCGGGCGGTGGCGCCGGTGGTACCGCCGGGACGGATGGCAGCGCGGGCGGTGCGGGCACGGCCGGTAGCGGTGGCGTCGGCGGCATCGGCTACACGTCGGAGCCTTCGGG
>JASHQV010000345.1 GCA_030038955.1 Solirubrobacteraceae bacterium | reverse complement strand
CGAGCCTTCATCTGCTCGGTCTTGTCGAGCGCACGCTGCATCGCCAGCCCCACGTCGGCCATCTCCTCGCCGACACCGGTGGCCGCCTCGGAGATCCGCACCTGGGCCTCGGCCGCCGAGTACTGGGCCTTGATCACCTCCTTCTTGGAGCGGAACTGCTCGATCTTGGTGCGCAACCGCTGCTCGGAGGTGGTCAGCTGCTCCTGTTGCTGATCGAGCTGGGCGATCTGCTCGTCGAGTGACTGCAGGTCGGTCTGGACCGCGTTCTTGCGCTCCAGCGCGGTACGCGCGAGGTCCTCCTGACCGGCGGCCAGCGCCTGGCGTGCCTGGGTGTCCAACTTCACCACCTGGTCGCGGTACTTCGCCTCCTGCAGCTGCAGACGCTTCTTCGCCGTGACCACGTCGGCGACGCCCTTCTTGACGTTCTGGAGCTGCTCGATCTGCTTCTGATAGCTGTACTCGAGCGTCTCTGAGGGGTCCTCGGCACGGTCCAGCAGCTTGGAGATCTTGGCTTTGACTACGGTGGACATGCGCCCGGAAAGGCCCGGCATCGCATCCTCCTTGGCGGGTGGCTGAAGTTGCCCTCGTAGCGTACATGCGCCCGTCCCAACCGGCCCCAAGGAAGCGCGGTGGGACCTCGACCCGGCTGCGGCGTGAGTGACGACGGGCGGGGTGGGGTGCTGTAATTGCCGTGGGGTCGGATCTTGGGCAACGCTCTCGCACTGAACCGTGATCTCGTTGCGTTCGTGCACAGCGGTGTCGCCGCGGGCGTCGGCACCCGGGACGCCGAGCTTCGGCCGTCGTTCACGCGCGGGTGGGGGCCCGAGGTGTCGGCCGACGGCAGCACGCTTGCTCTGTGCGTGATCGCCCCATCCGGGTCACCGACACGAGCCAACCTGGAGGACAACGGAGCGATCGCGGTCGGCTTCAGCCCGCCGACGATCGCCCGGGCGCTGCAGATCAAAGGCACCACTGTGTCCGTGGGGGCGCCATCGCCCGAGGATCTCGAACGCGCGCAGCGTCACCTGCGGAAGTTCTCCGTGGAGGCCGAGCAGATCGGCATCCCCGAACGGGTCTCGCGCCGGATCTTCGGGGTGCCAGCGGACTTCGCGTCGGTGACGCTGTTGATCGAGGAGGTGTTCGATCAGACCCCCGGAGCTGGCGCAGGACGGCGGTTGTGAGCGAGACCTCCGTGCCCTTGGAGGCGATCGGCGACTGCCTCCAGGGCGTGATTCCGTCGTGGCTGGCGACCTGCTCCGCGGACGGTGTGCCCAACGTCACGCTCCTCTCGATCGTCCACTACGTGGACCAGGAGCGGATCGCGCTGACGAGGCAGTTCTTCAACAAGACGAGCACGAACCTCAACGCCAATCCGCAGGCGCAGGTGCTCGTCGCCGACCCGACGAACGCCGACCAGTACGTGATGGACCTGCAGTTCCTCCACACCGAGACCGAGGGGGCCACGTTCGACGCGGTCGCCTCGAACCTCGACGCGATCGCGTCGCAGACGGGAATGGAGGGTGTCTTCCGGCTGCGCGGCGTGGACATTCATCGGGTGCGCAGGTGCGTCCCGGTGGGCGAGACGATCAGGGCGGTCCCCGTGCGAGGCGCTGGCACGCGGACACTGGGCTCGCTGGAGGAATACGTCCGCCGCTTGGCCGCCTGCGTCGACTATGCGGAGGCGACGCAGGTCGGGCTGGTCGCGCTCGAGGACCTGTTCGGCTTGGGACACTCGATCCTGCTGCTCGCCGACCAGCAGAGCGACGCCCTGTTCGCGGTGGCCAGCAACGGCTACGGACGCTCCTCCGCCGGCGCGGAGGTAGCGATCGGCGTCGGCGTGATCGGGATCGCCGCGCAGCGCCGCCAGGTGGTGTGCGTCGCGAGCCTGGCCCGCAGCCGTGCGATGCGCGACGCGATCAACCTGAGCGCGAGGGAGCACGGCGCCGAGTCGTCTGCGGGCGAGATCCCGCTCCCCGGCCTCGACGGCGTGGAGAGCGTGGCGGCGATACCGCTCATCGTACGCAACCAGCTCACCGGAGTGCTGTACCTGGAGAGCGACCGCGCGGGGGCGTTCGGCTCCGGCGACGAGCGACTGCTGGCGGTGCTCGGCGGGCACCTCGTGACCGCACTCACGATCCTCGAGCAGGATCAGCGCGAGAGTCCCTCGCCTCCGTCAGCGCCACTGGCCGGCCCACCCGCGGGCGAGGCCACCGAGATCGTCTACTACCAGGCCGACGACAGCGTGTTCGCCGGAGGCGAGTACGTGATCAAGGGGGTGCCTGGCAGGATTCTGTGGAAGCTGCTGAACGAGTACCTCGCCAACGAGCGCACGACGTTCACGAACCGGGAGCTTCGGCTCGACGAGCGCCTCGGGCTGCCAGCCGGTAACGACAACCTGGAGGCGCGGCTGCTCGTGCTGCGCAAGCGGCTCGCCGGCGCCGGCTGCGGGATCGAGCTCGAGCGGGTCGGCCGCGGTCGGCTGGCGCTGCACCTCGCTCGCCCAATCCGGCTGTCCGAGGTGCAGACGAGCGGACCGATGCGGGCCGCTCACACGCAGGACGCGGGCTGATAAGCAGCTCCTAGGGTTGCCTAGCGTTGCGATAGGGAGCTTCTAGGAGACGGGCGCGCGGATCGCCCTTACGGTGCTGGGCAACCCAGTCCCACGCCGTAAGGAGGCGAGATGACAACCGAGACAGAGCACAGCGCCTATCGCGTCGCGAGCGGAGAGGGCCTCGCCGACGTGTGGTGGAAGACCGGCAGGGTCACGGTCAAGGCGGGCAGCGCCGAGACGAGCGGGCGCATCGCGCAGATCGAGGTCAACGACCCGCGCGGCAGCGCGCCCCCACTCCACCTCCATCGCGAGGACGACGAGCTGTACTACGTGATCGAAGGCGAGCTGACCGTGCTCGTCGGCAACGAGCGCATCGACCTGAGCGCGGGCGACTTCGCGTTCGCTCCTCACGGAGTCGTGCACAGCTACATCGTGCGCTCCCCGCAGGCACGGGCGCTTGTGACGATCAGCCCCGCCGGACTCGAGGGGATGTTCGTCGAAGGCGGGGTTCCGGTCGCTGCCGGTCAGCAGCCCGCCGAGGAGGTGATGCCGCCGATCGAGGAGATGGTCGAGCTGGCCGCACGCTACGGCTGCGAGATCCTCGGCCCGCCGCCCACCCTCGATCAGCTCGACTGACCGGACGACGCGCCTCCCAAGAACACGCACGAGAGAGAGGAGCACCGTGAACAGGCAGGCGACCACGATCAACAGGCGCGGCACGCTCGCAGTCGTATGCCTGGCGACGGCGATGCTGATGCTCGACATCGCCGTCGTGAACACCGCGCTGGCGCACATCGCCCACGGCCTGCACTCGGGGCTGACCGGCGTGCAGTGGGTCGTCGACGCGTACACGCTGTCGCTCGCAACCGTCGTATTGAGCGCCGGCTCGCTCGCCGATCGCTTCGGCCGCCGGCTCACGTTCGCGGCCGGCATGGGCGTGTTCACCGCGTCCTCGCTGGCATGCGCGCTCGCCGGCGACATCATCGTGCTCGACGCCGCTCGCGCGATTCAGGGCCTCGGCGCGGCGATGCTGTTCGCCAGCTCGCTGGCGGTCCTCGCCGACGCGTTCCGGGAAGCGGACGCGCGGGCCAAGGCGTTCGCCGCGTACGGCGCGACGATCGGGGCGGCATTCGCGATCGGGCCCCTGGTCGGTGGAGCGTTGACGAGCGGCCTCGGCTGGCGGGCCGTGTTCTACGTGAACGTGCCGCTCGGGCTGCTCGCGCTGCTGGGAACCTTCGCGTGGCTCCGCGAGTCGCGCGATCCAGCCGCGCGGCGGCTCGACTGGCCCGGGCAGATCGCGCTCAGCGGCGGGCTGTTCCTGCTCGTGCTAGCGCTCCTGCGGGGCAACGAGGCTCATTGGACGAGCCCGGGGATCCTGTGCGAGCTGGGCGGCGCCGCGGCATGTTTGACCGCGTTCCTGGCGGTCGAGGCACGGGCGCGCGCGCCGATGCTTCCGCTCGCCTACTTCCGGCGCCCAGCGTTCACGGGAGCGCAGGTGTCGGTGTTCGCGATCTCGGCGTCCTTCTTCGCGCTGTTCCTCTACACGACCCTCTACCTCCAGGAGATCCTCAGGCTCTCCCCGATCGACGCGGGACTCGTGTACCTGCCCGGGACGATCTTGCTGTTCGTCGTGTCCGGCGCCAGCGCACAGCTCACGCAGCGCGTCTCGCCGGGCGTCCTGATCGTGCTCGGGCTCGTGCTGGTCGCCAGCGGGCTCGCGCTGATGACGATCGCCGCAGCGGGCTCCTCCTGGACCGCGATGCTCCCCGGCATCCTCATCGTGTGCGCCGGCACCGGACTGTTCAACCCGGCGCTCGCCTCGGTCGCGCTGGGCGCTCTCAGCGAGGCGCAGAGCGGCCTCGCTGCCGGCGTCAACGACGCTTTTCGGCAAGGGGGGATCGCCGTCGGCGTCGCGGCCTTTGGCGCCCTCGTCCCGGCCGGCGCGGCACTCGGGAACGGATCCCCCGGCGCATACGTCGCCGGCCTGCACCATGCGCTGATCGTCGGGGCGGCACTCGCCGCGGGCGGTGCCATCCTCGCCCTGAAGCTGATCGCCGTCCGCCGTGACCAACCGAGCGAGCAGCCGCTGCCGGGCGCCGGCGCGATCGCCGACGTCGGCTGAGCCGATCGCACGAGTGTCCGACCGTCACCCGGCTCGCACCAGTCCCGCCGTTGCGACCGCAGCGCATCGGCGCTCGCTATGGTCAGCCGCCGATGCGGCAGCGAGCATTGAGACGGACTGTCAGCGCCCTGCTCCCGCTGTTCGCGATCGCGGCGACGTTGACCGGGTGCGGTGGCAGTGGCCACGCGCACCACGCCTCCGCCCCCGCCAGCACTGGCCGCTCGACGACCGCCGCCGGCGGCCACACCACTCGCAGCGCCGACCACGCCGCGGGCGCCGGCGGATCCGGCGGCCAGCTCGACTTCCCGGTGATCGCCACGAAGAACACCACCCGCGTCGCCGGCAACGCGATCGAGAACGCGGCCGCGGTCGCGCTCGCGGTGTACCCCTCGTCGATCCCCGGAACGCATCCGGGCTCCGTCGTGCTGGCGCCGACCGGCGAGTGGCAGGCGGCGATCGCCGCCGCGTCGCTGATGGCCTCGCCGATCGACGCGCCGCTGCTGCTGTCGGGGCCGGGATCGATGCCGGCAGCGACCCGCGCCGCGCTCCGCCAGCTGGCTCCCACCGGCGAGCGTGCGGTGGCCGGCGCGCAGCTGCTGCGGATCGGCGACGTGCCCTCCCCATCGGGCCTCCACACGACCCACATCGGCGGCGCCAACCCCTATGCACTGGCCGCCGCGATCGACCGCTTCGAGGCGCGGGCACGCGGCAGCGAGAGCAGCGACGTAGTGATCGCGTCGGCCGACGCGCCCGCCTACGCGATGCCCGCCGCCGGGTGGGCGGCGGAGAGCGGCGACCCGATCCTGTACGTCAGCGCCAGCGCCGTCCCCGCGGCGACCGCACAAGCGCTGCGGGCACACCGCCACCCGCACATCTACGTGCTCGGGCCGACCAGCGTGATCCCCAACTCGATCCTCGCGAAGCTGCGGGCATACGGCACCGTCAAGCGGATCTCAGGCTCCGATCCGGCCGCCAGCTCGGTGGCGTTCGCCGCGTACCGCGACCCGCCCTGCCCGTCCGGCCAGCCCTGCGGCCACATCGCCCACAGCTTCGGCTGGGCGATCCGCAGCCCCGGTCACGGCTACGTCCTGATCAACGCCGCCGACCCGCTCGATGCGGCGGCCGCGGCGCCGCTGTCGGCAAGCGGCGACTACGGCCCACAGCTGCTCGTGCAGAATCCGAATACGCTTCCGAAGTCGGTGCTGAACTACTTCCTCAACTACGCGACGCCCGGATACACGTCGCAGGGCCCGACCGCCGCGGTCTACAACCACGGCTGGCTGATCGGCCCCACCAGCGCAATCTCGGTGCGCGTCCAAGCGCAGGTCGACAGCCTGCTCGAGCCGGTGCCGGAGCGGTGAGCAGCCTGATGACTCGAGCGGCCGCCTTGCAGGCGAGCCCGGACGGCGAGCGGCGGCGATGAGCTCGAGCGAGCATCCCGACCGCCTGCGCGCCGACCATGAGGCGACGATCGACGACGTGCGTGCGCTGATGGGCGCCTCCACGCCGCACTTCGCCCTGCAGCTGCGCGAGCGCATCCGGGCACTGATCCGGCCGCTGCCGGCCGACCACCCGGCGCGAATCCTGGGCGAGCAGGAGATCGCTCGGCTCGACGGGATCGCCTACGCCGGCGAGATTCGCGGCCACCAGGCCGAGGACGGGTTGACGCCGATGCCGAGCCTCGACGCCGGCGAGCCACACCGCTGACAGCGCCTGCTCAGCCGGCTGGGGCTTGTGGCACCCAGCCGGCTGGCGTCGCCGGCCTCGGTGCGCCGGCGCCCGCCGCCGCCACGCTTCCCCGGAACGCCCGCCCACATCTCCCCGCGCCGCCCCGGCTACCGTATGTGCCGGCATGGGCAACGAGCGGTACATCTCGGTCGTCGGCCTCGGGCGCGTCGGCCTGCCGCTGGCGCTGTGCTTCGCCGACCGCGGCTTCCGGGTGCTGGGGATCGACAACGACGTGCGCCTGCTCGACAGCTTGCGGGCCGGGCGGATGCCGTTCGAGGAGCCTGGCACGCAGGAGCTGCTCGAGCGCGTCACCAGGGCGGGCGCGCTCGAGCTGGCCGAGCGCGCGGCCGAGGCCGCCGGCGCCGACGACATCGTGATCACCGTCGGCACCCCCTCGTTCTCCCACATTGAGTCGGATCTCAGCCAGGTACGGGCCGTGCTCGACGATCTGCTGCCGCTGCTGCGCGCGGGACACAGCATCGTGCTGCGCTCGACGATCGCGCCCGGCACCACCGAGTTCGTCGCCGGCTACATCGAGAAGCACCGGGAGCTGCGAGTCGGCGAGGACGTGTTCGTCGCGCACGCGCCGGAACGGATCGCCGCCGGCCGCTTCCTCGAGGAGATCGCGACGCTCCCGTGCATCGTCGGCGGCGTCGACCCCGCCTCGACCGAGCGGGCGGCGGGGCTGTTCGGCGCATTCGCCGCGCCGATCGTCAGAACCTCGCCGGCGCAGGCGGAGCTGGCGAAGATCTGGACCAACATCCTCCGTTACGCGACGTTCGCGCTGCCGAATCTGCTGATGATGGATTGCGAGCGGTACGGCGCGAACGTGTTCGAGGTGATCGAGCTGATCAACCGCGACTTTCCGCGCGGCGGCATCGCGATGCCCGGTCTGACTGCCGGCACCTGCCTGCGCAAGGACTTCGCGTTCTCGGAGGAGCGCTCCAACGCTCCCGGCATGCTGCTCGCGGTATCGCGCGTCAACGAAGCCGTGCCGCACTTCCTGGTGGAGGGGATCAAGCGGCGCATCGGCAGCCTGTCGGGCCGCCGTGTCGCCGTGCTCGGGCTGACGTTCAAGCGCGACAGCGATGACGAGCGCGACTCCCTCTCCCCCAAGTTGATCCGCCTGCTCGAGCGCGAGCTCGCCGACGTCGCCGTCAGCGACCCGCACGCCGCCACCCCGACGCTCCCGCTCGAGCGGGCGCTCGCGGACGCCGACGTGGTCGTCGTCGCCACCAACCACTCCGACTTCGAGGGTCCCGAGACCGTGCGGCGGATGCTCGCGCTGGCGAAGCCCGGCGCCGTGCTCGTGGATCCCTGGAACGCGCTCGCGACCGGCCAGGTGTTCAGCTACGTGAGCGAGTCGGCAGCACTGCTGGGACTCGCCGACCGCCAGGTGCAGGAGCAGCTCTGAGCCGCGTGCTCGTCACCGGCGGCGCCGGCATGATCGGCGCGGCGGTCGTGCGCCGGCTGCTGGCCGATCCGGCCTGGGAGGTGCGCGTCTGCGACCACCGGCAGCCGGCGCCGTGGATCCGTGAGCGATGCGAAGTCCTGGGCGGCGACTTGCGCGAGCCTTCGGTCGCCCACAAGGCCACCGAAGGCTGCACACACGTGATCCACCTGGCTGCGATCGTCGGCGGGATCGCCAACTTCCACAGGCTGCCGTTCATGCTGACCGAGGTCAACAACGCGCTCAGCGGCGCGGTCGTGCACGCGGCGATCGAGGCGGAGGTGGAGCGCTACGTGTACGTGTCCTCGTCGATGGTGTTCGAGCGAGCGACCGAGTTCCCGACCCGGGAGCAGCACCTGCTGAGCTGCCCGTCGCCGCGCTCCGCCTACGGCTTCTCGAAGCTCTCCGGCGAGCACTACGCCCGCGCCGCCCACGCGCAGCACGGGCTGACCTACACGATCTGCCGGCCGTTCAACGCCTACGGTCCCGGCGAGCACCCGGACCGCGACGAGCCCGGCATCGCCCACGCCGTGCCCGACCTGATCGCGAAGACGCTGAGCGGCCAGCGACCGCTGCAGATCTTCGGGTCAGGCGAGCAGACACGGACGCTCACGCACGTCGACGACATCGCCGACGGGATCGTCACCGCGATGTCGTCCCCCGCCGGGCGCAACGAGGACTTCAACATCTCGGCTTCCGAGGAGCTGACGGTGGCGGCGATCGCGGCGCTGATCTGGGAGGCGTGCGGCAACGATCCAGCCGAGCTCGAGCTCGAGCACCTGCCGAGCTTCGAGGTCGACGTCCAGCGGCGGTGGCCGTCGGTGGAGAAGGCGGAGCGGCTGCTGGGCTGGAGCGCCCGGATCGGCCTGCGCGATGGCATCCGGCAGACGATCGCGTGGCTGCGCGCGGAGCTCGCCGCCGAATCCGACGGCAGCTGAGCCGCCAGATCGGCGAAGCTGGCGAGCGGCTTGGCCGTCGTGTATAACGGGGCTGCGACAGTTCGGACAGGAATGCGTTGCGGGGTTGCGGGTCCAGTCTGACAATGCCGCCACCGCGGCAGCGCGTCCGCGATCCCGATCCCTGACACAGGAGCGCCCTCTCGATGGAATCCGTAACGGTCGGCCGGACGGCGACCGACTCAGGCACCGCCGTCGGCGGGAAGGGCCTCAAGGCCAACGCGATCGGCTACGTCTCGAACCTGGTGATCGCGATCGCCTCGACGGCGCCCGCGTACAGCCTCGCGGCGACGCTCGGCTTCATCATCTTGGTGAAGGGAGTCGGTGTCCACGCGCCGGCGGTGCTGATCGTCTCGTTCATCCCGATCCTGTTCGTCTCGGTCGGCTACCGCTACTTCAACCTCGCCGACCCCGACGCCGGCACCACGTTCGCCTGGGTGACGCGAGCGTTCGGCCCGCAGATCGGCTGGATCAACGGCTGGGCGATCTTCCTCGCCGACATCATCGTGATGGCGTCACTCGCGGAGATCGCCAGCGAGTACACGTTCTCGCTGTGGAACGGCCACCCATCGACCCTCGGACTGATCGTCGGCTGCGTGATCTGGATCGTGCTGATGACCTGGATCTGCTACCGCGGGATCGAGCTGTCGGCCCGGGTGCAGCAGTTCCTGCTGACCTTCGAGGTCCTGACGCTGACCGCGTTCACGATCACGGCGCTGGTCAAGGTCTACTCGGGTCATCCCGCGCACGCCATCCACGTCTCGGGCTCCTGGTTCAACCCGCTCGATATGAGCTGGCACTCGCTGGTCTACGCGGTCCTGTTGGGCATCTTCATCTACTGGGGCTGGGACTCCGGGGTGGCGGTCAACGAGGAGTCCCGCGACAGCCGCCGGGGCCCAGGCAAGGCCGCGGTCGTCTCGACGTTCATGCTGCTGGCGATCTACGTCGCGGTCAGCGTCGCCGCCCAGTCCTTCCACGGCACGGGATTCCTGGCCAACCACTCGGCGGACGTGCTCAACGCGCTCGGCAAGGGCGTCTTCGGATCCCCCCTGGACAAGCTGATGATCATCTCGGTGCTGACCTCGGCGTCGGCCTCCACCCAGACGACGATCCTGCCGACCGCTCGCACCACCCTGTCGATGGCCAAGTGGAAGGCGATCCCGTCGGCGTTCGGCACGATCCACCCGCGCTACCTGACGCCGGCCTTCTCGACGCTGCTGATGGGCGGGCTGTCGATCGTCTGGACGATCGCGCTGCTGGCCTTCAACCCCAACCAGGACGTGCTCGGCGACACGATCTCGGCGCTTGGGTTCTCGGTCTGCTTCTACTACGGCTTCACCGGGCTGGCGTGCGGCTTCTACTTCCGCCACGAGCTGCTGAAGAGCGTCAAGAACTTCTTCCTGATCGGTCTGCTCCCGTTCGCCGGCGGCGTGATGATGGCCTACGTAGGCGTCGAGTCCTACAGCTACTACAGCACTCCCGGCAACAACTACTCGAAGCCGCTGATCGGGATCCAGACGCCGATCCTGGTCGGCATCGGCGGGCTGATCCTCGGGGTGGTCCTGATGTTCGCCTCGTGGCCGTTCTTCCGCGAGTACTTCAGCCGCCGGCCCGGGACCGCCGACCCGCGGGCGCTGAGCGACCCGACGTGGGAGCCCACGGTCGTCGGCGAGCGCGAGTAGAGCCCGGACTGGGGGAAGCGGACCGATCTGGTCTCGCGGGTCGAAATTCGTTGGACTATCCAACGAATTTCGACCCGCGGGCGATTCGCACCCGGCACCCCTCCGCGCCGCCCGCCGCGGGACGCTACAGCCCGGACAGCTCCGCGACCCGCTCGCGGTGCCAGCGCGAGTCCCCGAACGCGTGCGCGTTGGCCTTGGCGCGCTTGAGGAACAGGTGCAGGTCGTGCTCCCAGGTGAAGCCGATGCCGCCGTGCACCTGCAGCGCCGAGGCGCTCACCCGGTAGCCGGCGTCGCCCGCGTAGGCCTTGGCCATCGAGGCGGCGCGGACGCCCGTGTCCGGGTCGTGATCGAGCGCCCAGGCGGCTCCGTACGTGAGTGAGCGGGCACCCTCGACCTCGAGCAGCATCTGTGCGCAGCGGTGCGAGACGGCCTGATAGGAGCCGATCGGCCGGTCGAACTGCTTGCGGTCCTTGGCGTGGGCGACCGCCATCTCCATCGTGCGCTGGCCGATGCCGACGCTCTCGGCTGCCAGCGCCGCGGCCACGACCGCGTAGGCGTGGGCGACCGTCGCCGCCGTGCCAGCCGGCAGCTGCTCGGCGGGCGTCTC
>JASHQV010000344.1 GCA_030038955.1 Solirubrobacteraceae bacterium | reverse complement strand
ATCCCGTAGATCACGAGGTAGCCGGCGAGCGTCAGCACGATGTCGAGCGTCGACACGTTCGGTGAGTTGGCCTGCGAGGTCTTCAGCAGGCCGAACACCACCCAAGGCTGCCGTCCGACCTCGGTGAAGATCCAGCCGGTCCAGTTGGCGAGGATCGGGAGCACGCAGCCGAGCAGCGCCAGACGGTGGAAGCGGCGGCTGTGCTCGAGCCTTCCGGTGCGCATCAGCCATAGGCCGGCGAGCGAGATCAGGAACATCAGGATGCCGGCGCCGACCATCAGCCGGAAGCTCCAGTACTCGACGCCGACGATCGGCACGTAGTTGCCGGGTCCGTACTGCTTGCGCTCCTGCGCCTGGATCTGGTCGATCCCCTTGACCGTGCCGTTCCAGCTGAGGTCCTCGATCAGCGACAGCAGGTGTGGGATCCGGATCGAGGTGGTTCCGTGCGGGCCGGGGTTGGCCGTGAACGAGCCGAGCGACAGGATCGAGAAGCCCTCTGGATGGCTGGTGTTGTAGACGTCCTCGGCCGCGGCCATCTTCATCGGCTGCTGCTTCAGCATCAGCCGTCCCTGCCCGTCGCCGAAGCCACCCGCCAGTACGACCGCCACGAGCGTGAACGGCAGCGCCATCCGCAGCGACTTCGAGACGACGGCGCTGCCGCGCCGCCGGAGCAGCAGGTATCCGCAGATCGCGATCACCAGCATGCCGCCGGTCGTCAGCGCGCCCAGCACCGTGTGCGCGAAGGCCAGCAGCGTCGTGTCCTGGAACAGGACGGCGAAGATATTGGTCAGCTCGGCGCGGTGGCTGTGGTGGTTGATCGTGTAGCCGACCGGGTGCTGCATCCACGAGTTGGCGGCGAGGATGAAGTAGGCCGACAGCGCGGTGCCGGCCGCCGTCAGCCAGATCGTCGCCAGGTGCAGGCGCGGCGACAAGCGTCCCCAGCCAAAGATCCACAGCCCGATGAAGGTCGACTCGAGGAAGAACGCGACCAGGCCCTCCATCGCCAGCGGCGCCCCGAAGACGTCGCCGACATAGCGCGAGTACAGCGCCCAGTTCATCCCGAACTGGAACTCCTGGACGATCCCGGTGACGACGCCGATCGCCATCGAGATCAGCAGGAACTTGCCCCAGAAGCGGGTCATCCGCAGGTAAACCTCGTTGCCGGAGCGGTAGTAGCGCGTCTGGCAGATCGCGACGAAGAACGCCAGCCCGATCGACATCGGCACGAAGATGAAGTGGAACAGGGTGGTGACCGCGAACTGCGTGCGGGCCCAGTCGAGCGTGTTCATGCGGCTTCTCGAGTCGGTGGCATGGGGTCAGGACCCTAGGTGCGCGCCCACCGCTCCGGCATCGGGCGCAACGCGCATCGCCGCTACGGGTTTTTCCACGATCGCGGTCGGTGCCCGCCGCCAACCGCATGCGGTCGCACGGCGGTTGCCTCCGCGCGCCGGATCGGAGACGATCTCGTTCTGATCGATGAGCGCCGAGTCTCCGCCACCGAGCCCTGCTCCGCCGCAATACCCGAGCGCTGACGTCGCCGACGTCGCCCTCCGCGACGGCTCCAGCATCCACTTCCGGCCAGTGCGCGTCGACGACGGCGAGCGGATCCGCGAGTTCCTCGAGGGCGTCTCCGAGGACTCGCTGCTGTACCGGTTCTTCGGCGCGACCAGCATCGACTGGGCGACCCGCTGGGCGGTCGACGTCGACTACTCGGATCGCTACGCGATCGTCGCCGAGCAGGGGATCGACCGCGAGATCGTCGCGCACGCCGCATACGTCCGTACCGACGCGCGCTCGGCCGAGGTGGCGTTCCTCGTCACCGACGAGCTGCAGGGCCACGGAATCTCGACGCTGATGCTCGCGCACCTCGCCGCGGTCGCGCGGCGGCACGGGATCGAGCGGTTCACCGCCGAGGTGATGGGCGGCAACAACCGAATGCTCGAGATGTTCCGCACCAGCGGCTTTCCGACGCACCTGCAGGCGGCAGCCGGTGAGGTCCACGTCGAGTTCAGCACCGAGCTAGGGCCGGAGGCGCTGGCGGAGTTCGAGCGGCGCGAGCAGAGCGCCGCGGTCAGTGCGCTGCGGAGGTTCCTGACGCCCCGCGCGGTGGCGGTGATCGGCGCCTCAGAGCGCGCCGGATCGGTCGGGGGCGAGGTCATGCGCAAGCTGATCGACGCGGGCTTCACCGGCACGATCTACCCGGTCAACCCGAAGCACGGGACGGTCCGCGACCTGCGCGCATACGCGTCGATCGGCGACGTGCCTGAGCCGGTCGACCTCGCCGTCGTCGCGATCCCTGCGGCTCAGGTGCCGGCGGTGGCCGCCGAGTGCGCGGCCGCCGCGACGCATGCGCTGCTGGTGCTGTCGGCCGGATTCGGCGAGCTTGGCGAGCAGGGCCGCGTGCTCCAGCAGCAGCTGCACGACGTCTGCCGCGGCTCTGGGATGCGCTTGATCGGGCCCAACTGCCTGGGGCTGATCAACACCGACCCCGCGGTCCATCTCGATGCGACGTTCACGGTCGCGAGTCCGGCCGCGGGCTGCATCGGCGTGCTGTCGCAGAGCGGCGGCATCGGCGTGGCGCTGATCGAGGAGGCCAACCGCGTCGGACTCGGGATGTCGTCGTTCGTCTCGGTCGGCAACAAGATCGACATCTCGGGCAACGACCTGCTTGCGTTCTGGGACCAGGATCCGGCGACCAAGGTGATCCTGCTGTACCTCGAGTCGTTCGGAAACCCGCGCCGCTTCGCGCGCGTGGCGCGTCAGGTCGGACGCCACAAGCCGGTGCTCGCGGTCAAGAGCGGCCGGACGCAGGCAGGCGCCCGCGCGACCGCCTCACACACGGGCGCGCTGCTGGCGGCGTCCGACATCACCGTCGACGCGCTGTTCCGCCAGGCGGGCGTGATCCGCGCCGACACGATCGGCGAGCTGCTCGATACGGCGGCGCTGCTGTCGACGCAGCCCGTGCCCCGCGGCGGGCGCATCGTGATCGTCACCAACGGCGGTGGCCCCGGGATCATCGCCGCCGACGCCTGCCAGGCCGCTGGGCTCGAGGTCGTCGTCCTGCCGGACAAGCTGCAGTCGGCGCTGCGTCGCATGCTTCCTGCCGGCGCCGCCGTCGCCAACCCCGTCGACCTCGTCGCCACCGCTCCCGCCGACGCCTACCGGCGCACGCTTGAGCTGCTGCTCGCCGCCGACGTCTGCGACGCCATCCTGACGCTGTTCGTGCCGGCTCTCAGCACGATCGCGAGCGCGGACGTGGCGGCTGCGGTCGCCGTCGCCGGCGCACGCGCGAGCGAGGTGGCGCTCGCTTCGGTGTACCTCGACCAGCAGGCGCCGGCGGACGTCGCCCCGGGAGGCAGGGTCGTACCGCGCTTCCAGTTTCCCGAAGATGCGATCCGTGCGATCGGCAACGCCGTCCGCTACGGTGCCTGGCGGGAGCGTCCTGCCGGGACCGTGCCGGAGTTCGACGACCTGCGCACGAACGCGGCCGCGACGCTGATCGCGGCCGCGCTCGCCCGCGGGGCCGGCTGGTTGGAGCCGGCCGAGGTCGTCGAGCTGCTGCGCTGCTACGGCCTGCCGATGATCGAGACCCGCGTCGTCCGCGGCCCGCAGGCCGCGGCCAGGGCCGGTGCCGAGATCGGCGGGCCGGTCGTGCTCAAGGGGATCGCCACTGAGATGGTGCACAAGAGCGACAGCGGCGCGGTGCGCCTTGGCTTGAACGGCGCGACCGAGATCGTCAGCGCGGCCCGCGCGATCAGGCGCGCGGTGGAGCGCGCCGGGCACAAGCCCGAGGGGCTGATCGTGCAGCGGATGGCGCCGGAAGGCGTCGAGTTGCTGCTCGGAGTCGTCAACGACGCCAGCTTCGGGCCGGTGCTCGCCTGCGGCGCCGGCGGCATCACGGCGGAGCTGCTCGGCGACGTCAACGTGCGAATCACGCCGGTGACCGACGTCGATGCCGACGAGATGCTGGCGTCGCTGCGGGTCTCGAGGCTGCTGCGCGGCTACCGTGGGCGACCGCCGTGCGATCTCGCGGCGGTGCGGGAGGCGCTGCTGCGCGTCAGCGCGATGGTGGAGGCACACCCGGAGATCGCCGAGCTCGACGCCAACCCGCTGATCGCCACTCCCGAAGGCGCCGTGATCGTCGACGCGCGCGTGCGCGTCGAGCCGGCGCAGCCACCCCGGCCGCCCGGGGCACTGCGGGACTGACCAGCGCTTAGGGCTCGTCCGGGACTGACCGGCGAAGACGCCGCGTCAGTCGCCGACCAGCGCGGCGATGTCCAGCGACGACACGATCCCGACCGGATGCGCGGTCGACGGGTCGACCACGATCACGTGCTCGACGCCGCGGCGGCTCATGATCCGGGCCGCCTGGTCGAGATACTCGTCGCTGGTCACGGTGATGACATCTTCCGTCGCGACCGATCCGGCG
>JASHQV010000343.1 GCA_030038955.1 Solirubrobacteraceae bacterium | reverse complement strand
GGGATCGGGACGCGCTCGAGGTCGACGCGATCGCGCAGGCCCACCGGATGGCGTTCGGAGCGGACCGCAGCGTGGGCTTCTGGGACGCACTGCGCGACCAACACCTCTCGTCGATCCGCACCGCCGCGGCAGCTCCCCTCGATGCGGAGGATGTGACCGATCTGGTTTCCGCCCGCGAGCGGGCACTCGCGCTGGCGGACGCGGTCGCCGTGACCACGTGATTCGGAGCTGCCGCGACGCGCTCGTGGCGTGGTTCGGATTCTGCCGGCGCGCCGGTAGCGTCCCAGCGATGGCGGCGACGCGCTGACGGCGTTTTCCGGGGTCGCGGCCCCAAGGCCGCGACCCCGGAAAGTACGCGGTACGGCCTACGGCGTCGGACAGCTCAGGGCATACGCGCAGTCGTTGAACGACTGCCCGTTCGAGGCCAGCGCCGACGGCGTCGCCTCGTTGACGGCGCCGGTGCCCAGGTCGATCTGAGTGGGACTGCCGGCGGCGATCGTGTGCGTCGTCCCCCCTTCGGTGTACGTCGAGGTCGGGCCGAACGGGACAGTGCCGACGTTTGCGAGCAGTGTCTGCGCGACCAGCGTCGGTGCCTCGAGGATCCACTCGGCCGACGACTCCGAGGAGCTGTAGGTCAGATCCTGGCTCCAGCTCCACTTGCCCGCGTCGACGATCGAGATCTTCCATGTGTTGCCGGAGACGTTGCCGATGTCAACGGTCATCTGGTCACCAGGCGCGACCGTGCAGCTGGCGTCGCCGGTGCAGTCGGAGATCGGTGTCTCGCTCGCCGGTAGCAGCTCGTACCACGCCTGGTACTGGTCGCCGAGGATCGAGTTGCTCGGGAACGACTGCTCCTCGACGCCGGCCTGGATCAGGTCGCTCGTGTTGTAGCCGCCGATGCCGGCCCACGTCGCGGCGAAGCCCGGCGGGTCGAGCCCGGCCGACGGAACCGTGAACGTGCCACTGACCCCGGTGACACCGCTGCCGGGGGTAACGGCATAGCCCGACCAGTTCAAGCTGTCTGTGGTCCCGCCGTGAACAGGGAGCGTCTGCCCCTTGTGCGCTGGGATCAACACCCCGAGCCCGCGGCTTGCGGGCCGCGCGTGGAGCTTGGCGGCGCTCGCTGCGCTGCCCGTCGCAAGCGCGCAGATGATCACGACGGCGGCACTGACGCCGCTTCCGACGAATCTACGACCCATTGATGTACCTCCCGTGGCGCGGCGAGGATCTTCCCTGCCTGGAACTCGCCGCACGTTACATGCTTACCGCGCCTGCGGCGCCGGTTCCCGGCACGGCATCGACCACGTGGGATGCAGCGTCGGGCACCAGCGGCGGCAGCGCTCACCCCTGGGCGAGGACGTACCTGGCGTACTCGTCGTCGACCGACTCCAGCTTGAAGCCAGCTCGCTCCAACGTGCGCCGCCCAGGTGGATTGTCAAGGGCAGCCCGCCCCACCACACGTCGGACGGCATCCTGGGCGAGCAGCCACCGCGAAAGGCCGATCGCGACCTCGGTCCCATAGCCTCGACGACGGTATGGATGCGCCAACCCATAGCCGAGCTCGACGTCCCCCCGCTCGTCCGGTTCGCCATGGATGCCACAGTCGCCAATCACGATTCCTCCGAGGGTCACGAGCCAGCCAGGCGCATGTCCGCACCGAAGCGCCATCCGAAGGCCACGGAGCGTGCCGTCGTGTGGCCATCCCTCACCAGCCCTGACAGCTGAGATATCGCCGGAAACGACGGCCACCGCCAGATCCTCCGAGACTGGAACAAGCAGCAATCGCGAGGTGGCAATGCGAGGAGGACTCAGGGTCATCGCATCAGCGGACGCACTCCGAGTCAGCTTACGAGAGTCGAAGCCGCCCGCTGATCGGTCGCGGCACTCCGTCGTAGACACCGTGATCGTCCGCTCCGCACCATGATCGTCCGCCCCGATCCGGCGGCAGCCACGACCTGATCCCTGCCTGGCGACCGTGGCGGCAGGGCAGCAATCGAAGATCCGGGCACCGGTCTGCCGGAGTCGTGCCGAGCTCGCTCGCGACGAACGGCACGCGGAGCGTAGTCTTCCAGCTGTGAGACTGCCCGAGGACCTGCGCGGGCGTAGCCTGACGCGCCGAGAGATCCTGAGGTATTTCGGCCTGCTCGGCACCAGCGCGGTCGTCGTCGACCAGGCAGCTGCTTGGACGGCCACTGCCCGTGGCGCGGAGCTGATCGAGCGTGCGCTCCGCGTCAGCTCGGCGGGCTCCGATCTTGGGGCGCTCGATCACATCGTCTTCTTGATGATGGAGAACCGCTCGTACGACCACTACTTCGGCGCCTATCGCAAGGGACGTGGATTCGACGACCATCCAAAGCGCTCGCTTGGCGTGTTCGCGCAGGATTTCCCCGGTGGCGGGGACTTGATTCCGAAACACAAGTTGCTGCCCTTCCATCTCAACAGCCTCAATGGATTTGCGTGCACCGACGATCTCACCCACGACTGGGGACCGATGCACCTCTGCTGGAACCACGGAAAGATGGACGCGTGGGTCAAGGTTCACACCTCCTCGCGGTACGAGGGCCCGCACGGAGCGATGACGATGGGCTATTACCTCCGGGAGGATCTGGCGTTCTACTGGGCGTTGGCCGACCATTTCACGCTGTGTGACAACTATCACTGCTCGATCCTCGGGCCAACGCATCCAAACCGGTTGATGGCGAACAGCGGCACGATCGATCCGGAAGGTAAGCACGGCGGCCCGATCACCGACACCAACTCGAATCCGGACGTGGAGTGGAACTGCACGTGGACGACGATGCAGGAGGTGCTTCAGGATGCTGGTGTCTCCTGGAAGGTGTACTCACCGAGCAACGTCGGCGTGACCGGCAAGTACGCCTCACTGGCCAAGTACCCCACGTGGATGCCAGCGTTCTACAACCCGGTCGCAAATCCCGAGATCATGCTCGTCAGCGACCATGTGCTGCCGTACTTCACGGCGTTCCGCAACCCGGCGTCGCAGCTCTATCAGAAGGCGTTCGAGCCGACCTTCCCCAGCGACTTCATCTCCGATGTCCGCTCCGGGCAGTTGCCGAGCGTCTCTTGGATCATCCCGCCGCTCGGCTTCGACGAGCACCCGTCATCAGCCCCTGCCAACGGCATGTACTTCACCTCGATGGTCCTCGACGCCCTCGTCGAGAATCCGCACGTGTGGTCGAAAACGGCGTTGTTTCTGATGCACGACGAGAACGACGGGTGGTTCGACCACGTCCGGCCTCCGACCGCCCCAGCGGGTACGCCCGACGAGTATCTCACCGCGCCGCTACCCAGTCAGGAGTCGGACGGCGAGTCAGAGACGCTCGGCATCGCCGGTCCGCTAGGACTTGGCGTGCGAGTGCCATGCCTAGTCATCTCGCCGTTCAGTCGCGGTGGCCACATCGCCTCCGAGGTGTTCGACCACACCTCGCAGCTGAAGCTCGTCTCTGAGCGGTTCGGAGTGCCGGTGCCGAACTTGTCAGCGTGGCGGCGCCGGACCGTCGGCAACCTCGTGTCGACGATGTTCCACAGCAAGACCGACCATGCGATGCCCAAGCTACCTGCCACCGCGATCCACATGCCCGCTGAGGGAAAGTGTGCGGCGATAGATCAGGATACGGATCGCGGAGGCGCCGGTCCCAGCGTTCATACGAAGCAGCGCATGCCCAAGCAGGGCGGCGGTAGCACGCCCGCCAGCTACTACTTCCCCAGCCATCGAAAGCACAAGAGGAAGGCTGACCGGGAGATCTCCGACGAGCACCGCACCCAGATCATGCCTCCGGGCCCGAGCGGCAAGGCGACGAAGAAGTCTTCGGCCAACCGGCTGATCAAGGGGTAGCGCGAGTGCCTGACGTGCGCTGGCCGGCGCCGATGATTCGTCGGGCCCGGGACCTCGCATATCCCGCCACAGCCAAGTACAGTCGAGGCACGTTTGATCTTTGCGGAAGGAGGCTCTCGTGTCGATCGATCCGAAGCGCACCGCGGTCGTCCTGATCGAATACCAGAACGACTTCACCTCGAACGGCGGTGTGCTGCATGACGCGGTTCGCGCGGTGATGGACAAGACGGGAATGCTGGAAAACACGCGCAAGCTGGTGGAAGCAGCGCGAGCGGCCGGCGCGACGATCGTGCACGCACCGATCACGTTCGTGCCCGGCTATGGGGAGCTCTCGCAGCATCCCTACGGAATCCTGAAGGGGGTCGTCGATTCGACCGCGTTCGTGAAGGGGGAGTGGGGCGCGGAGATCGTCGACGTTCTGGCGCCTCAGCAGGGCGACGTGATCGTCGAGGGCAAGCGCGGCCTGGACACGTTCGCCACCACTAATCTCGACTTCATCCTGCGCGCGCGGGGCATCACGACGATCGCGCTCGGCGGGTTCCTGACGAACTGTTGCGTCGAGTCGACGATGCGCTCCGGCTACGAGAAGGGCTACCAGGTGATAACGCTGTCCGATTGCGTCGCCGCAACCTCAGACGAGGAGCATGAGAACGCGATCCGGTTCGACTACCCGATGTTCTCCGAGGTGATGACCTCGGAGGGATTCGCGAGCGAGCTGCAGGGAGCTCCTGTCGCTTCTCCGTGAACGACGTGAAGGCTGCTGATGACCACGGGCACGCCTGACGAGCCCCGCATCCGCCTGCTGACCCGGACGCCGGGAGCCAGGAGCACAGCGGGACGCCGAGGCGACCTCGTACCGGCACCTGTTCGGAGTGCTACGTGGCTGACTCGTCTTGTGGGCCGGTGATCGCGCCGGTCTGCTGGCGGGCGCGGTCGAGCACGTCCTTGCGATCTTCGGTCCCGGCCGCAGCAATGCCAGCCAGGAACGACACCAGCGGCGCACTCGTTCGATCGCCCGTGCCGTGGGCAGCGGTCGCGGCAAGCGCCAGCACGGACTCGATCTCGGCGGCCGTGAGCGGTCGCGCGCCGAGCTCGTTGGCGAGCGCTTGCAACAAGTGTTCGCGGGCTTCAGCCATGTTCTGCATCCTTTCTCGAGTAGCTTTGGCTTGGCGCGCGGACGCTGGTCGCCTGTCCGCGCTCTAGCTGAGATGCGTTCCCCGAGAAAGTAGGACGGCGCGCTGCTTTGCTCGCGCATGCCGCACACAGCTCAGGCGGCGCGTCACCGAGCTGGGGTAGCAGCTCGCGCAAGCGGCGGCGCATCGGCGCCGGAGGGAGGTTGGCGCCGCACACCATGCACCGCTCACGCTCGGCGCGCATCACCTCGATCACGCCTGCACGCAGCCGGCGCAGATCGATTCCCGAACGGACGGCGATCGCGTCCTCCGGACACACGGTCGTGCATCGATCGCAGCCGACGCACCTTTGCGGGTCGTGCTTCAGGACGATCGCCGAGGTTCCCTCCTCGAGCGACAGCGCGTCCGTCGGACACGTGATCGAGCAGGCGCCGCAGACAGTGCACCGATCCGTGTCGAGCTCCAGCAGGCCGAGTGGAGAGGCACTGTGCTCGACGGTCAGCGATTTCCCGTCCGGCATGAGCGCGAGCAGCGCGTCAGCTGTGCCGCGCGGCTCGGCCAGGTGAAGCGGCGCCGCCGCACCACCGTCAGCGGCGTCCGCGGCGGCAACGATCAGCTCGGCCAGCTCCTCGACGTCTCGACTGCCCGCGCAGCAGGGCTGATCGCAGGGCGCTAGCGCGACCATCGTGCCCGTGGCGCGGATCTGCAGGATCCACGCGAGGGTCACCAGCGCCAGCGTCGGTAGCTCGACCAGCGCCCATCGAGGCGGCGCGGCGGCGCTGGCGGAACGGCACGCAAGCACGACGCCGTCGACGTGCCCGATCAGCGGCTCGAGCTGGGCTGCGATCTGGGAGGTCGAGGATCCTGACAGCCGCAGGGCGTCGGCCGGACAGCACGCAACGCAGGCGCCGCACGCCGTGCACGCGTCCTCGTCGATGCTCGGCAGTGGAGCGCCCGGATCGATCGCGCCGACCGGGCAGCGGCTGGCGCACAGGCCGCAGCGCGTGCTTCCCAGACACGCCGCTCCGTCCAGGATCGCGACAGGAGCGTGGGTCACCATCGCGCGCGGGGAGAACAGGGCGCGGCGGCTCCTTTCGCCGGCGGCCAGCATCGGCTTTCCGTGTTCGCTCGGCGCCAGCCTCTCGAGCTTGGCGACCGCGCCGGCCAGCAGATGCGGTGTCTCGCGTTCGTGACCGCGGAGCATCACGGGCTCGATCCCAAACGGCTGCGCACCCGCCCGGCACAGCGCGCCGACCAGCTCCGGCGACGGACGCGACTCGCAGAGCCCGACGACGACGCATTCGGCGCCGAGGCCCTTCAAGGCCTCGGCCGCGGCTGACGGCGAGTGACACAGGTCGTCGATCACAGCGACCCGCGTTCCGGCTGTCGCCAGTGGCTCGAGCCCGAGCTCCCCGCAGACGAGGACCCCAACGTTCATCCGGCCAGCGCCGCCGTCCAGACGGGCGTGAGGGCGGCCAGGCATGTGTAGAACGACTCCCTCGCAGCCTCGGAGACGGCCCCGCAGAACGGGGCCATCCACTCGCCCAGATGGTCTCGCAGGAGCTTTTCGGAGGCCTCGTTCGCGCCTCGCTCGAGCGCGAACGCGAGCGCCTCCCACTCCACCGTCACGTGATCTGGCAGCTCGTGCGCGTCGTCGTTCAGCGTCAGCCCGAGCTGCTTGTAGATCGACGAGACGGCAATTGCCGCTGGTCCCATCACCGAGCCGCCGTAGCGTTTGCGAGGCCCGATGCGCCACAGCGACTCGTACGGCTGGCATGGCGGAGCGCCCGGCCCGACGAACAGCCGCTCGTACTCGTCGAGCACCATGTCGCCGTCGATTGCGACGAGCGCATCAACGAGCTCTCGAACGAGCTGACGATCACAGTCGAGCTTGTCTGCGACGTCGTCGGCGACCCCGATCGTCTCGGACCAGAGCTCGCGCTCGCCGTCGACCGGGCGGCTCCACCAGTGCGACAGCAGCAGCGCCGCGTCGGCGCGCAGGTCGGTGGCGATCACGACAGCTCTCCGGTTGCGTCGATCGACTTCAGCCACCTGTAGCCGACCGTCAGCAGCAGTGCCAGGAAGGCGATCAGACCAGCGACGATCGAATACTCGACCCATGTCGGGTGGTAGCTCCCGGTCAGTTGGAACGAGCTCGACCCGATGTCCGTGCTACCGAGCGACACGCCCGGAGGGAACCACAGGATCGGTTTCAGCAGGCCACCGATGACGAGCTCGACGCGGAATGCGTATACCCCCACGAGCACGAGTGCCGAGGCGACGCCGAGGTGCCACGTCCGCCGCTCGCGCGGGGCGACGATCAGCAGGAATGGGATCAGTCCGCCGACGACCCACTCGAGCCAGAAAAGCACTTGCAGGCTGCCGCCGGGCAGGATCATGTTGAGCACCGCTCGGTCACGCGGCTCGTTGCCCCACATGATCGTGATGAAGTCGGCCGCAACCAGGAACAGGTCGACCGCGAGCGTCGTCGCGATCAGCTTGCGCAACGTGGATCCCGTCTCTTGCGGCAGGCTGAGCCCGCCGAACCGCTGCGCTGCGAGCGCGACCAGCGCGACCAGCGCAGTCCCCGACAGGATCGCCGAGGTCACGAACAGCGGCGCCATCAGCGCTGTGTTCCAGAACGGTCGTGAGAACTGCGTGCCGAAGATCCAAGCCGTGATCGAATGCAGCAGGACCGCCGCCGGCAGCCCGATGTAGGCCATGATCCGTAGTGACCGAGCGCGACGGCTCGGGTCACGACCGCGGCGTGTCATCAGCGTCAGATCGACGATCGCGAACACGAGATAGAGCGTGACGATGATCACGTCCCAGATCATCGGCGAGGTCCAGTTCGGGTAGCGGAACAGCTCCCAGACCCGCTCCGGGCGTCCGAGGTCAGGGATCAGCTCCATCGCCGCGACCAGCACGCAGGCAGCGGCGCTGAGCACGCCGAGCCGCGCCAGCGGTCTGAGGCTCTTGACGCCAAATACCTCAGCCGCCGAGGCCATGATCAAACCGCCTGCCGACAGGCCGACGAAGAACGCGAAGCTGGTGATGTACAGGCCCCACGACACTTCGTCGCGCATACCGGTGACGATCAGACCCTGGGTGAGCTCGTAGATCCAGCTTGCCAATGCCCAGAGCGTGACCAGGCCGAGCGCCCCGATCCAGATCTTCCCGGTGCGACCGAGATGGATCCGTGTTGAAGGGGCAGTGCCTTCGACGGTGCTCATGACAGGTTCCTCTCATGCTCGACAGGCAGATAGAAGACATGGGGATCGGTGCCCAGCTCGGACAGCATCTGCACGGCTCCGTCCTTGCTGACCAGCTGTGATACCTCGCTGTTGGGATCGTTCACGTCACCAAACACTCGCGCCCCGGTCGGGCACACCTCGACGCAGAATGGCTTTTCGCCGACGTCGACTCGCTCGACGCAGAATGTGCACTTCTCCACGACCCCGATTGGGCGATCTGGGGTAAACACCAGTCGACCGCCGTCGACGCGCCAATCACGTCCATAGCCGACGGTGAAGTCTGGTGCGTACTCGCGGTCACCCCAGTTGAACACTCGGACCCCATACGGGCAGGCGGCGATGCAGTAACGGCAGCCGATACAACGGTCGAAGTCGATCAGGATCGAGCCATCGTCCCGCCGGAAGGTCGCACCGACCGGGCAGACCTTTAGGCACGGTGCGTCGTCGCAGTGCTGGCAGGCGACCGGCAGGTACGCCAGCTCCAGCTGCGGATAGGTGCCGTATGGCACATCGATGTTCTCGCTCGCCGGCGCTTTGACGGCGTCTGAGTTGTCGGCGCCGCTCAGATCGTTCGGGGCGGTCGTCAGGATCCGGTTCCACCAGAAGCCGAGCGGCTCGTTGTTGATCTCCTTGCAGCCAACCGCGCACGTCCAGCAGCCGATGCAGCGGTCCTGGTCGATGACCATCGCCCACTCTTTCCCGTGCTCAGCCATGTTCGCTCACGCTCCTTCCCGTTCGACCTGCACGAGGCAGTCGTAGTAGGCCGCGTTCGACTTGAAGTTCG
>JASHQV010000342.1 GCA_030038955.1 Solirubrobacteraceae bacterium | reverse complement strand
GCAAGGATCAGCGCGCCACAGGCCAGCAACGCCACCGGGATCAGGTAGGCGAGCTCGCCGACGAGAAACCGCAGGCCGCTGACGGCGCCGTGCCCGAGCGTGCCGCCGGCCCAGTGCAGGTAGGTGACGCCGCCGAGGAAGATCGCGACCGCGAGCAGCGCCAGCGCAAGCACGTCGATGTGGTGTGGCTCGAGCGTGACCAGCGGTCGCAGGCGCGCGCGGCTCGCCAGCAGCGAGCGCTTCGCGCGCGCGGGAGGCTTCTGCCTGCGTCTCCTCTGGCTCCGGGTGGCGGCCATGTCCGGAGGGACTCCTTCGACACCGCACGTGAAGACCCTTTAAAGACTCGCACTGCGCCGCCCTCGCGCCGCTTACCATCCTCCTCAATGAACGATTTCGAGCGACCTCCCCGCGTGCTCGTCGTCGAGGACGACGACGCGATCGCCCAAGTTCTCCAGCGCTCCCTGCGGATGGAGGGCTACGACGTGCGGATCGCCGACGACGGCGTCATCGCGCTCGACCAGGCGCACGCGTTCCTGCCCGACCTCGTGATCCTCGACCTCGGCCTGCCGCGCATGGACGGGATCGAGGTGGCGAGGCGGTTGCGCGAGTCCGACGACGTGCCGATCCTGATGCTGACCGCCCGCGACGCGGTCGAGTCGCGGGTCGAGGGGCTCGATGCCGGCGCCGACGACTACCTCGTCAAGCCGTTCGAGCGTCAGGAGCTGCTGGCACGGCTGCGGGCGCTGCTGCGCCGGCGGCCGCCACGCGGCCAGGCGGCGCTGAACGTCGGCGACCTGGAGCTGAACCCCGACACGCACGAGGTCAGCCGCGGCGACCGTCAGCTGGAGCTGACGCAGCGCGAGTTCGAGCTGCTGGAGTACCTGATGCGCAACGAGCGCATCGTCATCTCGCGCCAGCGACTGCTGGACGAGGTGTGGGGATACGACCCCTTCTCGATGACCAACACGATCGAGGTGTTCGTGTCCAACCTACGACGTAAGCTGGAAGCGGGTGGCGAGCCTCGGCTCCTCCATACGATCCGCGGCGCGGGCTACGTTCTCCGCGTATAGGTCGGTCCCGATCCGCTGGCGCCTCGCTGGTGGATCGGCGGCGCTGACGTTCGTGATCCTGGCGGGCTTCGCCGCCGTCGTCGGCGTGCTCACCGAACATCAGGTGACGAGCCAGTTCTACGCCAAGGTTGACAACGCCGCCAGCCAGCTGGTTACGGAGATGCATCCGAGCTACGTCGGGCACAAGCTCGAGTGCAACTACGACCTCACCCGGTTCGCCCAGGCCGATGCCGCCCAGATCCGGGTGTTCGCTCCGAGCGGCAGGCTCGCCTGCTCGCAGACGACCTCGCGTCGTGGCGCGCCGCTCAACCAGCCGGCGTTCACGCTGGTCACGGCCGGGGCCCACGTCGAGGACGGCTATCAGCTGGACGCCAAGCGGATGCGCCTACGGCACGGCACCCACGGGCTCGTGATCTACGCGTTGCAGCTGTCGAGCCTCGACGACACGCTCGCGAAGGTTCGCCTGTTCCTGCTGCTGGGCGTGTTCGGGGGCACCCTCCTGGCGCTGCTCGCCGGCCTCGCCACCGCGCAGCGGGCGATCAAGCCGATCGTGCAGCTGACCGACGCGGCTCGCGAGATCGAGCGCACCCGGGACCCGAGCCGCCATGTGCCGCGTCCGCGAGCCGACGACGAGGTCGCCGAGCTGGCGCGGACGCTGGAGGGGATGCTCGGCGCGCTCGACGCGGCGCGCTCCGAGACCGAGGCCGCGCTCGGCCGCCAGCGCGAGTTCGTCGCCGACGCCTCACACGAGCTGCGCACGCCGCTGACCAGCGTGCTCGCCAACCTCGAGCTGCTGGCCGACGAGCTGGAGGGCGAGCCGGCCGAGTCGGCCAAGGCGGCGCTGCGCTCGACTCGCCGAATGCGGCGGCTGGTCGGCGACCTGCTGCTGCTGGCGCGCGCGGACGCCGATCGCAAGCGCAGCTCCGCTCCCACCGATCTCGCCGAGGTGGTGGTCGACGCCGCCGCCGAGCTTGGCACGGTCGGCGATGATCACGAGCTGACGCTCGACGCCGGGCCGGCGGTGGTCGATGGCAACCGCGACGACCTGCACCGGCTCGTGCTCAACCTGCTGGAGAACGCCGTCCGTCACACGCCCCCGGGGACGCACATCCGCGCGTCCACCGAGACCGTCGACGGTCTCGTGAAGCTGGCCGTCGAGGACGACGGGCCGGGCATCCCGCCCGAGCTGCAGCGGCGCGTGTTCGACCGGTTCGTGCGCGGCGGCGGCGACTCGGCCGGGGGCTCGCGAGGTACCGGGCTGGGGCTGTCGATCGTGCGCGCGGTGGCCGACTCACACGGCGCCACGGTCAGCCTCGGGCCGCCGGAGGGCGGCACGGGCACGCGCTTCGTGATCGCCTTCCCGCCCGTCCCAGATGGCGAGCCGCTGGATCGCGCCGGCGCTACTGCTGCAACCGACGGCCGCGAACCGGGTCAGACCTCGACGACCACAGGCAGCACCATCGGTCGACGCCGCAGTCGGTCGTAGACGAACGCGGCGAGGTCGTCGTGGAGCTCCTGCTGGAGCAGGTCGATCTCACGCAGGTCGTCGGCGGCAGAGCGCGCCAGCGAGCGCTCGACCTCCTCGCGGATCTCCTGGCGCAGCCGGTCGGCCTGCTCGACGAACGGCACGCCGCGGAAGATCACCTCGGTGTCGGCGACCGGCGAGCCGTCCTGCTCGGAGATCGTCGCGACGACGATGAAGATGCCGTCGGCCGACAGCATCCGGCGGTCGCGCAGCGCCACGTCGGCTGGGTCGCCGATGTCGACCCCGTCGACGAAGATCATCCCGGACTCCTCGGGCTCTCCGAAGCGCGCGCCGCTCGCGTCGAGCTCGACCGGCAGCCCGTTGTCGGCGCGGAACACGCGCTCCGGATCGATCCCGACCGCAGCGGCCAGCTCAGCGTGCAGGTGGATCCGCTTGTGGTCGCCGTGGACCGGCATCACGTAGCGGGGCTTGACCAGGTTGAGCATCAGCTTGAGCTCCTCGGTGTAGCCGTGGCCGGAGGCGTGGATCGGGGTGTCGGCGGTGGTCACGACGTTGCAGCCGATGTGGTACAGGCGATCGACGGTCTCCGACACCGCGCGCTCGTTGCCGGGGATCGGCGTGGCGCTGAAGACGACCGTGTCGCCGGCGTGCAGCTTGATCGAGCGATGGTCGTTGTGGGCCATCCGACGCAGCGCCGACAGGGGCTCGCCCTGCGAGCCGGTCGACACGACCACGACCCTGTGATCGGGCCAGTCCTCCACCTCCTGGGGGCCGATCAGCAGTCCGTCGGGAACCTCGATGTGTCCCAGCGAGCGGCCGATGCCGACGTTCTTGCGCATCGACCGTCCGACCAGCGCGACCTTGCGATCGAGGTCGGCGGCGGCGTCGATCACCTGCTGGACGCGGTGGATGTTGGAGGCGAAGCTGGTCACGATGATGCGACCGTCGGCGCGCGCGAACACCTCCTCGAGCCGGGGGCCGACGACCCGCTCGGACGGGGAGAAGCCGGCCCGGTCGGCGTTCGTCGAGTCACCGCACAGCAGCAGCACGCCCTCGCGGCCGAGCTCGGCCAGACGCGAGACATCGGCCGGGTCGCCGTCCACCGGCGTCTGGTCGAACTTGTAGTCGCCGGTCACGAGCACCGTCCCCAGGTCGGTCCTCAGCGCGACCGCGCAGGCGTCGGGGATCGAGTGGGTCATGTGGATCAGCTCGAGGTCGAACGGCCCCAGGCCGATCGTCTCGCCCGGCGCCAGGTCCTGCAGGTCGCAGTCCCGCAGGCGGTGCTCGTCGAGCTTCGAGCGGGCCATCGCGACGGTCAGGCGCCCGCCGTAGACGGTCGGCGCGTCGCTGCCACCGAGCGCGCGCAGCACCCACGGCAGCGCGCCGAGATGGTCCTCGTGGCCGTGCGTGATCACGATCGCCTCGACGTCGGCGGCGCGCTCGCGCAGATAGCTGAAGTCCGGCAGCACGAGGTCGATCCCGAGCATCTCGGCGGTCGGGAAGCGCAGGCCGGTGTCGACGACGACGATCCGGTCCTCGTACTCGACGACCATCATGTTCTTGCCGATCTCGCCGAGACCGCCGAGCGGCAGCACGCGGAGCCTGTTCACGCTCGCGCGGCTTGCAGCAGGCTGTGGCGTTCGAGCAGCGCGCGGACGACGGTCAGCTCCTGCTCGTCCAGGGGCACGTACGGCAGCCGCGGCTCGCCCACCTCGACGCCGAGCAGCCTCAGCGCCGCCTTGTTGGTGACCGCAGCGGGCGCGATCGCCATGTCCCGGAAGACGTCCTTGAGGCTCTCGTGGATCTCGTGGCGGTGCTCGGGCTCGTCGACCATCCGCCGGAACTCCGGCCCGAACACGTGGCTCGAGGTGAGCACGCCGCCCGGCTCTCCGATGTCCAGGACCTCGGCCAGCATGTCGTCGTTGCCGGCGTAGATGCGGACCCCGTCGATCGGCGCGAGGTTGGCATGGTTGGCCTGCTTGACGCCGACGATGTGCTCGAGCTGGCCGAGCCGCGCGATCAGCTCGTTGGGCAGGTCCTGCCCCGTCCGCTGGGGGATGTTGTAGAGCAGGATCGGCAGATCGGTGGCCCGGTCGATCTCCTCGTAGTGGCGGATGATGCCGCGATCGGTGGGGCGGTTGTAGTAGGGGTTGACGCTGAGCAGCGCGTCGGGACGCAGCTCGGTCGCGCTCGCGGTCAGCTCGACGGCGTGCCGGGTGTCGTTCGATCCGACCCCCGCGATCACGGTCGCGTCGGGGAACGAGGCGCGCATCTCGTCGATCACCAGCGCGATCATCCGCAGCTGCTCGGCGTCGTTCATCGTCGCGCACTCGCCGGTGGTGCCGCACACGACGACGCCGTCCGAGCCGTGCTCGATCAGGTGGTGCAGCAGGCGGATCGCGGCGGTCTCGTCGAGCCCACCGGAGGCGTCGAACGGCGTCACCATCGCCGTCAGGATCGCGCCGAAGTCATCGATCATCGGGCGGGATTATCTCAGAGCAGGTGCTCGAGGCCGATCACGGGGCTGTCGGACAGCGTCGCCACGTGGCGCACCGCCAGCAGCACGCCGGGCATGAACGACTCCCGGTCGACCGAGTCGTGGCGGATCGTCAGCGTCTGGCCGACGTCGCCGAGGATCACCTCCTGGTGGGCGACGAGGCCGGGCAGGCGGACCGAGTGGATCGGCGGCTGCGGCCGCTCCGGGGCGGCCTCGTGCATCAGCCGCGCGGTCCGTGCGGCCGTGCCGCTCGGCCGGTCGAGCTTGCCGTCATGGTGGAGCTCGATGATCTCCGCTGCGCGCATGTGCCGTGCCGCCTCGGCGGCGAACCTCATCATCAGCACCGCGCCGATCGCGAAGTTGGGGGCGACGAACACGTTCGCGCCGCGCAGCTCGCGCAGCTCGTCGCGCAGCTCGTCGAGGTCGAAGCCGGTGGTGCCGACGACCACGTGCACGCCGGCGGCGACCGCCTGACGGATGTTCTCGAGCGCCGACTTCGGCACGGTGAAGTCGACCAGCACGTCGGGGCGGCCCGAGAGCGCGTCGGCCAGCGAGGCGTTGATCGCGGGGTCGGCGCGGGCGACCAGCTGCATGTCGGCCGCCGCCTCGACGGCGTCGCAGACGGTCGCGCCCATCCGTCCCGCCGCGCCCGTGACCGCCACCCGGATCACAGCTTCGCCGCCGCCCTAGCGTCGATCACGGCGACCGCCTCCTCGAAGCGCTGCTCGTCGGGGCCGATCCCGGCGATCGACAGCTGCTCGGGGTCCCACAGCTCGCGGCTGAGATCGTGCAGGTCGGCCGCCGTGACCGCGTCGATCCGCTCCACCAGCTCGTCCAGCGACAGCAGCGGCACGCCGCCGAGCACGTCGGCGCCGAGCCGGGTCATGCGCGCGACCGTCGACTCCAGCGACAGCAGCACACGACCCTTGAGGTTCTCCTTCGCCCGTCGCAGCTCCTCGGCGCTGACCGGCTCCGAGCGCAGGCGGGCGAGCTCGGCGCCGACGATCCGCATCGCCTCGCCGATGTTGTCCACCCGCGTGCCGAGGTACAGCCCCACCTGCCCCGCGTCCTCGTAGGAGCTCGCAAACGAGTAGACCGAGTAGGCGAGGCCGTGCTGCTCGCGCACGGCCTGGAACAGGCGCGAGGACGAGGTGCCGCCGAAGATCGTGTCGAGCACGCGGAGCGCGAAGCGGCGCTCGTCGTGGCATGACAGCCCGCCGCCGCCGACGCACACGTGGAACTGCTCGGTGTCCTTGCGCTCGAACCGTCGCGTGTGCAGCACGGCGGCGGGAGCGGGCTCGACCGCCGGCGGGCGCTCGATGCCTGGTGGAGCTGGCATCCGCGTGGATGCCAGCTCCACCAGGCGATCGTGGTCGACCGCGCCGGCGGCGGCGATCACGACGCCGCCGGGAGCGTAGCGGGAGTGGTGGAATTGCTTGATCTGCTCGCTCGGGGTGTCGGCGATCACGTCAGCGCTGCCGACCACCGCCCGTCCCAGCGGATGGGAGCCGAACACCGCCTCGCCGAGCACGTCGAACACCTTCTCCTGGGGATCGTCCTCGTACATCGCGAGCTCCTCCAGGATCACCGCCCGCTCGGCGTCGATCTCCTGCAGCGACGGGCGGAACACCATGTCGGCCAGCACGTCGAACGCCCGCGGCAGCTGCTCGTCGATCACATGCGCGTACACCGACGTGGCCTCCTTGCCGGTGCCGGCGTTCAGCTCCGCCCCCATGCCGTCGAAGATCTGGTCGATCTGCAGCGAGCTGTAGCTGGCGGAGCCCTTGAACAGCAGGTGCTCCAACAGGTGCGAGAGCCCCGCCTCCTGGTCTGACTCGCCGCGCGAGCCGCTCGGGATCCAGAATCCCAGCGACACGGATCGCACGGAGGGCATCGCCTCCGACACGATCCGCACGCCGCAGTCCAGCGTGGTCAGCCGGTGCTCGAGGGGCACTTGCGCGGGCTCGGGCTCGCTCGCGAGCCGGGTCGGCCAGGTCGCCGGGTCGGTGGAACCGGTCGCTGGTCGACTCCTCAGGAGCGCGGCCGGTCCGGATCGCTGTCGCGCACGCGCCCGCCGTCGCCGTCGCGGTCGCGGTCGCGGTCGCGCGGACGCTCGCCGCGCTCCCTGCCGCGCTCGCGCGGCCCGTGGCTACGCTCGCGGCGCTGAGGACCTTCGCCGCTGGAGATGCCGGCCAGCTCCTCGACCGTCTTGCCCGCGATCTCGGGGTCGTCCGCGAGACGCAGCCCGATCCGGCCGCGCTCGCGATCGACCTCGACCACGCGGACGGCCAGCTCGTCGCCCTTGTCGAGCACCTCCTCGACCGACGCGATCCGGCGACCGGGGGCGACGTTGGAGATGTGCAGCAGCCCGTCGGTGCCCTTCGCCAGCTCGATGAAGGCGCCGAACGTGGTCGTCTTCACGACCTTGCCGGTGAACTCGTCGCCGACCTCCACCTCCTTGGTCATCGAGCGGATCCGGTCGAC
>JASHQV010000341.1 GCA_030038955.1 Solirubrobacteraceae bacterium | reverse complement strand
CTCCTTGAACCGGTCGATGTCGATCATGATCACCGCGAACGACTTGCCGACCTGCTTGCATGACGCGATCTCGCTGCTCAGCCGGTCGGAGAAGCTCTTGCGGTTGGCGAGCCCGCTGAGCTCGTCGGTGGTCGCGAGCTTCGCGAGCTCTTCGCCGCGGCGTTGGGAGATCAACAGCTCGCCGACGAGGTACTGGAAGACCACGAGGATGATCGCGAACAGGGCCAGCCCGGTTAGTCCCAGGTGGGTCGCTAGGAAGACGGCGCCCAGAGTCAACAGGTCTGCGGCCAGCTCCGGGGCCAGGATCGGCTTTAGAAACGACCAGAACTTGGTGAGTAGCGATGTCTGGTCAACGTATGCGATGTACCCAGCAACTAAAGCAACATTCAGCATCAGCGCGAACACGAACGTGCAGAAAACCGCCAAGTAGTAGCCGCCGTCGCCTGGATCCAGCTGCTGGTGGCGAACGAAAGCGTGGAAGATCAGTCCGCTCAGCAGCGGAAACCACGCGTACGTGAATAGGTTGTCTCGGAGATGATGCGCTGCTTCATGCGACCGGAACCAGCCGACGGCGATCGTCGTAATCCCAACTACCGCGGCAGGTCCTCCACCTAGTAGCACGGCTGCCAACATCAGGCCGAGGAAGCTGCCCGACACGTGCACGCGCCAGGAGGTGACGTAGATCGCGGTTGTCTCGCTCAGGACCGCGAGGCCGCTGATGACAGCAAGCTCGCCCGGATTCCATCTCTGCGCCCCCGCGGTCAAAGCAACGACCGCGATCGCGCCGGCAAGGCCTACCCACTGAAGCATGGCCACAATCGAGCGACTCGCACGGCGCGCGTCAGGCACACCCATGCCCATGACCTCTCCGCTCATCCCCGGATATTCCGCCATCACCGAGCGTTTAATCGGCATTCTCCCGTTTGGCCATTAGCAGGAGGATTGCCGGTGGACACAGTGTCCAGGCGACCCATCATCAGCTTGCGTCCGCGCTCTGATGGCTCGCTAAGCCCGCGATTGGAAGAAGTGTCTGACCTGCCAGGACGACTGCCACTCCGACGGCGGCAACGGCATACGCGATGCGCGGCGAGCTGACGGCGGTCACCGCGCCGCCGAGGATGTAGCCGAGCGCCGGCATCACCTGGTTGGTGCTCTCGAGCAACGACATCACGACGCTCTGCGCGTGGCCTGGGATCGACTGCTGGATGCCAGTCACCGCGGCGATCCACCAGACCCCGTTGCCGATGCCGCCCAGCGCTGAGAACAGGCAGGCGATCAGCAGCGTAGGGGAGCCGGCCAAGCCGGCGTAACCCGCGGCGATCAGGGCCATGCCGCTGCTGATCGCAAACGTCAGCCGGAGCCGCGGGGCGGCGGCGAAGACGGCGCCGCCAATCACCATGCCGACGCCCCAAGACGTGATCAGCAAGCCGTATCCGGCATCGCCGGCGTGCAGCGTGCGCTTGGCGAACACGACCTCGATCGGGATCACCGCGCTGCCAAACATCAGCGCCAGCGCGGTACCGATCAGCAGCCACCGCACTGAGGGTCGGCGCCACGACTCGCCCAGTCCGGCTCGAAGCCTGCCAACGGTTCCCGTCAGCCGGCTCGCGTCGATTCGCAGCCCGCTGGCGGTCGCGAGGAGCATAGCGACGACGGCAAACGTGGCGGCATCCACTGCGAGTGCCGTGCCGGCCCCCGCTACGGCGGTCAGCACGCCGGCCAGCGCTGGGCCGACCGCCCCGCCGATCGTCAGACCGAGGTTGAGCACGGCGTTGCCCTTGCGGAGCAGCTGCGAATCTGACAGCACGGCGGCGTTGACACTCCGGATCAGCGCTTTAGCGGCCACTGCTAGCACTCCGTCACACGCCGCCAGCACGAGTACGCCGGGCAGCGAGAAACGGCGTGCGAGAACCGCGATCGCCGCAAAGATCACCGCTTCGCCCATGTACAGCGCCGGCAGGACCCTCCGCGGCGATCCCACTTCGATACGGCTCGTCAGCGGCGGCGCCAGCAGCGCCGGCGCGAAGCGCAGCGCCAGGAACAGCGTGGCCGTCGCAAGCGGGCTGCCGGTGCGGTCGAACACGAGGATCGCGAGCGCGACGTCGCCGATCCAGTTGCCCAGCTCGTTGATCGTGTAGGCGGTCGCCAGGCGACGGAAGGCCGGAACCCGTAGCGCATCGAGCGCCTCCATCGCTAACCCCCGGTTATGACGGCGATAACCAACTGAGCTCTACCCGAGCCCGGAAACCGTAGTCACCCTGCGTGAAGTTCCCTGGCTATCGCAACGGCAGGGGTGTCCCTGACTCGGAAAGGAGTTCCAAGTGGGAATCAAGGGCGGTTGATTGAACTGAATCCTCTGGGTGACTTCCATGCACGTGGAAGTCATCCAGAGTGTTTTCTGGTTGTCCGCTTGGTTCATCGGTCGAGCTGGCAACAGAATTGAGCAAAATCCGCAGTTTGGACGGATGTTCGAGCTGAGCAGGCGTCCATTCGACGCGTGAGGTCTAGCTCCTGTCGGCCTTCGTCGGTAGGTTGCCGGGGTGATTCATAACGGCAACCGGGAGGAGGGAACCTTCTGGTCCCAGCGGACCGTTGGGCACACGCCGATACGCGAGCCTGAAGTCTCCGAGCTGAGGGCGTTTTGTGCTGCCGCCACGCTCGGGAGCATCGCTGCGGCGGCCCGTTCGATGCACGTCAGCCAGCCGGCGCTGTCGAAGCGCCTGCGCACGCTCGAGGCGGTCGCGGGGGTGCAGCTGTTCAACCGCTCCACGCGTGGCGTCACGCTGACCAGCGAGGGTGCGCACCTGTTCGGCGCCGCCCGGCGCCTGCTGACGACGGCCGACACGGTGCACGCGTTGATGAGCGGACCGTCCGCCCCGCAGCCGGTGCGGATCGCCAGCACGCCGGTGATCGCCGAGCTGCGGCTGCCGAAGATCCTGGCCGACCTGGTGGCGCTCGATGCTTCGCTGGCGGTCGACGTGATCATCGGCAGCTCCACGTTCGTCCGGGAGCTGTTGCGAGAGGAGCGGTGCGATCTGGGGATCGCGGCGATCGACCCCGAGCGACCGCCGGACCCGCTGCTGCGCGGCAAGGTGCTGTGGCGCGACGAGGTGGTGGTGGCGGTTCCGCCAGACCATTCGTGGCGGCATCTAAACACGATTCCGCTGGACGAGTTCGCCGCGGCGACGCTGGTGCAGAACGGCGTCTCGGCCAGCTCCAGCCGGATCGTCGCCGCCGCGCTCGAGCAGCGGGGGCTGGAGCAGCCGCCGCCGGCGGCG
>JASHQV010000340.1 GCA_030038955.1 Solirubrobacteraceae bacterium | reverse complement strand
GGCTGCATCGCCTTCTCGATCCGCCGCACGTACGGCTCCCCGAAGCGCACGCCGAGGCCGCCGCCGATGATCACCGCCGGGACGTCGAGCAGGTTGACCGCGGAGGCGATGCCGGCGCCGAGCGCCTCCACGGCCTCGGTGACCAGCTGCGTCGCGAGCTCGTCGTCGTGCTCCAGGGCGCGTGCCCAGACGGAGCTGGTGAGCCGCGGGCGGCCCCGGTGCTCCATGATCTCGAACAGCTTCGTCACGCGCCCGTGCCTGACGAGCTTGCGGGCGCGGCGCTCCATCGACGCGCGCCCCGCATACGCCTCCATGCAGCCGCGGTTGCCGCAGCCGCAGCGGCGCCCGCCGCGCTTGACCACCATGTGCCCGATCTCGCCGGCGCCGCCGCGGCCGTGCCAGAGGCGGCCGTCGAGGACGATGCCACCGCCGACGCCGGTGCCCCAGAAGACGCCGAGCAGCGACTCGTACGGCCTGCCGGCGCCGAGGCGGAACTCCGCATCGGTGGCCACCTGGACGTCGTTGCCGACGACCACGCGCGTGCCAAGACGCTCGGCCAGCGCCGGGCCGAGCGCGAACGCGCCGGTCCAGCCGGGCAGGTTGCGGGCATCCGCGACCGTCCCCGTGGCTGTGTCGACCGTGCCCGGGGAGCCAACGCCGATGCCGGCCAGCGCGTGGCTGCTGGTGTTGGCGGCCGCGGCGGCGTCATCCATCGCCTTGACCATCTGCGCGGCCACGTCGTCCGGGGCTCCATCAGTCGGCGTGGGACAGCGGGCTGACCCCACCACTTCGTTGTCGTCGCCGACCACGATCGCCTCGATCTTGGTGCCGCCGAGGTCGATCCCGCCGCGCAGGGCTGACTCAGTGGGTGCGCCGGCGCTCATCGTCGCATCGTCGCAGACCGGCCTGACCGACGTTCAACGCCACGAGCCTGCTGTTGCGTCCGCGGGTCGAATATCGACGGACTATCCGTCGATATTCGACCCGCGGACTCACGCCTCTTATGCCCTAGGTCCAAGACTGGCGGTAGTCGGCCTGCTCGGCGGTCGCCTCGTCGATCCGCACGCCCAGCGCCGCCAGCTTGAGGCGGCCGACCTCGCTGTCGATCTCCGCCGGCACCGCGTGCACCCCGGGGCCGTAGTCGGAGGCATGGCGCACGAGGCTCTCGACGCACAGCGCCTGCAGCGCGAACGACACGTCCATCACCGCCGCCGGATGTCCCTCGGCGGCGGCGAGGTTGACGACGCGTCCGTGCGCGAGCAGGTTCAGGCGGCGGCCGTCGGCCAGCTCGTACTGATCGACCAGCGGGCGGACCTGTCGCGGCGCACCGACCGCGAGCGCCGCCAGCTCCTCGAGGTCCAGCTCGACGTCGAAGTGACCCGCGTTGGCCAGCAGCGCGCCGTCCTTCATGCGCTCGAAGTGCTCGCGCCGCAGCACGCGGCGCGAGCCGGTGACGGTCACGAACACGTCCCCCCGCGCGGCGGCCTCGAGCGCCGGCATCACCTCGTACCCGGCCATCCGCGCCTCGAGCGCGCGCAGCGGCTCGACCTCGCAGACGATCACGGCCGCACCGGCGCCGCGAGCGCGCTCGGCGACGCCCTGGCCGGCCCAGCCGTAGCCGAGGACGACGAGCGTGTGACCGGCCAGCAGCACGTGGCTGGCGCGGATGATCCCGTCCAGCGCCGACTGCCCGGTGCCGTGCCGGTCGTTCAGCGCCCGTTCGGTGCGCGCCTCGTTGACCGCCAGCACCGGCCGCTGCAGCTGCCCGCGCTCGTGCAAGCGGCGGAGCCGAAGGAGCCCCGTGGCGGTCTCCTCGGTGCCGCCGATCAGCGCGTCGAGGTCGGCGCCCGACTCGGTGTGCGCGGCGACGATCAGGTCGGCGCCGTCGTCGAGCGTGATCTGCGGCCCGCTCGCCACCAGCGCGCGCACGTGGGCCTGGTAGTCCTCGAGACCCTCGCCGTGCCGGGCGCGCACCTCGACGCCGTGCTCGGCCACCAGCGCGGCGGCGACGTCGTCCTGGGTGGACAGCGGGTTGGCCGAGCAGATCGCCACCTGGGCGCCGCCGGCGCTCAGCGCCCGCGCCAGGTTCGCGGTCTCGGCGGTGACGTGCAGGCAGGCTGCCACCCGCATCCGCGCCAGCGTCCGCTCGGCGGCGAACCGCTCCCGCACCAGCGCCAGCACCGGCATCTGGCTCGCCGCCCAGGCGATCCGCGAATCCCCGGCCGGGGCGAGCCCGAGGTCGGCGATCTCGTGGGGCGGGAGCTTCCGCTTGCTCGTTCGGGCGGTCAGTAGCGGTAGTGGTCGGGCTTGTACGGACCGTCGACCGGCACCCCGAGGTAGGCCGACTGCGCAGCGGTCAGCTCGGTCAGCCTGACGCCGAGCGCGTCGAGGTGCAGCCGCGCGACCTTCTCGTCGAGCTGCTTGGGCAGCGTGTACACGCCGTGCTCGTAGGCGTCGGTGTGGTTGAACAGCTCGATCTGCGCGATCACCTGGTTCGTGAACGAGTTCGACATCACGAAGCTCGGATGTCCGGTGGCGTTGCCGAGGTTCAGCAGCCGCCCCTCCGACAGCACGATGATCGCATGCCCATCCGGGAATACCCATTCGTCCACCTGCGGCTTGATCTTGACGCGTTCGATCCCCGGCGTCCGCGCAAGCCCGGCCGTGTCGATCTCGTTGTCGAAGTGTCCGATGTTGCCGACGATCGCCTGGTGCTTCATCGACGCCATGTGCGACGCGGTGATCACGTCGCGGTCGCCGGTGGCGGTGACGAACATGTCGGCGCTGTCGATCACGTCCTCGAGCCGCGCTACCTGGTAGCCGTCCATCGCCGCCTGCAACGCGCAGATCGGGTCGATCTCGGTGACGATCACGCGGGCGCCCTGGCCACGCAGCGACTCCGCACAGCCCTTGCCGACGTCGCCGTAGCCGCACACGACCGCGACCTTGCCACCGATCAGCACGTCGGTCGCACGCTTGATCCCGTCGATCAGCGAATGGCGGCAGCCGTACTTGTTGTCGAACTTCGACTTCGTGACTGCGTCGTTGACGTTGATCGCCGGGAACAGCAGCTCTCCGCGCTCGGCGAACTGGTACAGCCGATGGACACCGGTGGTCGTCTCCTCGGTCACGCCCTTGACGCCGCTCGCCAGCCTCGTCCAGCGCTGCGGGTCCTCGCCGGCGATCCGGGCGAGCACCGCAAGGATGATCCGCAGCTCTTCGTTGTCGGCCTCCGCCGGCTCGGGAACCGCGCCAGCGCGCTCGTACTGCACGCCTCGGTGCACCAGCAGCGTCGCGTCGCCGCCGTCGTCGAGGATCATGTTCGGTCCGTTCGTGCGCTCGGTCGCGGCGCCGAGATGCCGCGACCAGTCGAGCGCCTGCTCGGTACACCACCAGTACTCCGACAGCTGCTCGCCCTTCCACGCGAACACTGGCACGCCGCGCGGATCCTCGGGCGTGCCGTCGGGACCGACGACCACCGCCGCGGCGGCATGGTCCTGGGTCGAGAAGATGTTGCACGACGCCCACCTGACCTCGGCCCCGAGCGCCACCAGCGTCTCGATCAGCACCGCCGTCTGCACGGTCATGTGCAAGCTGCCGGTGATCCGCGCGCCCGCCAGCGGCTGCTGCTCGGCGTACTCACGGCGCGTCGCCATCAGCCCGGGCATCTCGTGCTCGGCCAGCTCGATCTCCTTGCGTCCGAACTCGGCCAGCTCGAGGTTGGCCACCTTGAAGTCGGTGTCTGCGGTGGTTGTCGTACTCATTCGCGCTCTCTCCGTTTCGGTCAGCCGGTGGACGGTGGGGCCGTCAGCGGGGACTCCCATGGTCCGCAGAGCTAGGCGGCCGCCAACAGCCGTTCGTGCTTGGCCTGCTCAAATCTCAACCAGTCGCCCGGCTCCACCTCGGCGGGGCGTTCGGGGGCGGCGTTCAGCCACTCCCCCACGGCCGCCTGAAGCCGGGGGTCGCTCTCCAGCCGGGCGGCGAAGGCCACGTCCGACAGGGCCACGTCGAACTCCGCCAGCAGCTCCTTCAGCGTGCGCAGGCGCTGCAGCTCGGCGGCGCCGTAGATACGGTAGCCAGCCGGGGTGCGGGCGGCCGTGACCAGCCCGGTCTGCTCGACGTAGCGGAGCATCCGCGCCGACCATCCGGTCGTGCGCGCCGCCTCCTGGATCGTGAGTCCCTCCATCGCTCCCGGCAACATTATCACGGTCGTGTCAAGGTTTGCCGCTGCCGCCAGCTTCCTCAGCCACGGCCGGCTTGCCGCAAGCTGCCGCGTCAAGCTCGGCCGCCGCGGCCGCGCGCGGCGAAGCGACTCTCCGGGAAGCGCTCCAGCCCGTCGTCCGGGATCGGCTCCCACGGCGCCGCATAGGCGACGAACTGGCGGTAGCTCAACGGCACCCCGGGGTCGGTGTCGAGCGCGCCCATGCGGATGCTCATGCGTCCTGCGTCGTCGGGATGACGGGAGAGCAGATGCGCGCCACATTCGCCGCAGAAGCACTTCTCGAAGCCGCCGTCGGGATGCCGCCAGCCACGTAGCAGCTCGCCGCCGGACAGCAGCTCGAACGCCTCCCCGTCGACGCTCACGTTGGCGGAGGCGGCGGTCCCGGTCCGCTTCTGGCAGCGGGTGCAGTGACAGTAGCCGCCGTCGATCGGTGGCGCGGTCAGGCGGAAGCGGATGCGGCCGCACAGGCAGCCACCCTCGAGCGAGTACCCACCACCCGTGTGCTCGCCCGCTCGCATCAGCCACCGGCGAGGGCGAGCTTCAGCGACTCGAGCGTCTCGACGTTGGCGGGATCGACGCCCGCGAGCACCGCCAGGTACAGCGACATCAGATCGCCCAGCAGCAGCACCGAGATGAGGCGCTCCATGCGGGTCTCGCCCTCGGTGTCGATCCGGAAGGTGGCACCGCCGCGGCTGGCGATCAAGCCGCGAGTCAGCTCGATCCGCTGCCGGACCCGGGGATGCAGGTCGGAGTCGTCCAGGAACACGGCGCTGAACGACCCCAGCCGCGTGGCCTGCTCCCAGCCGACGATCTCGTTGTGGTCCATCTCCGGGAGCTCGGCGGCGAACGCTGGCAGCTTTGCGTTCTCGTTGATCTGCGTCTTCCAGCGGTAGGCCACCGGGGCGGTCAGGCCAGCGCCGGCGATCTGCGGGATCGTCCCGTGCAGGCCACGAGCGAGTGCCTTGGCGGCCGAATCCTCCGGGGCGTCGGGCCCCCACCGTCGCGCCAGCTGCTCGGCGTGGGCGGCGGCCACGTCGATCTCGGAGTGCAGTCCCTCGCCGGCCCCGCAGAGGGCGGCGACCTCCAGGGCGCTGACCAGCAGGTAGCCGATCGCGGCGCGCGGCTGGAAGCCGCCCGGGACCGGCACCACCGGCACCCCGTCTTGCCGCGCCTGCTCGGCCAGCTGGCCGCCCGTGGTCACGACCACGATGTTTGCGCCCAGCGCCCGCGCCGCGTCGTAGGCGGCCAGCGTCTCCTCGGTCTCGCCCGAGTAGCTCACGCACAGCACGGTGCTGTCAGTTTCGATCCACGACGGAAGCGCGTAGCCACGCGCTAGCACGATCGGCCGCGACGCCCGGTCGCCGAGCACCGCCCGGGCGAGCGCGCCACCGATCGAGGAGCCGCCCATGCCGGCGACGACGAGGCCACCCTGACAGTCCCGGGGGCGCAGACCGGCGGATTGCACCCGCCACAGGGCGTCGCGCAGATGCTCGGGCAACGCCAGGATGTCGTCCACCTGGGCGCTCGGATCGACCGCCTTGATCGCCGTCGGAGAGAGCTCGGTCGCGGGGCTCAAAAGCTGATCGCTCCGTCGGGCAGCTGCACACCAGGGAAGATACGTGCCCCGGCCGCCAGCACGTTGTCACGTCCAACCGTGACCCCCTGGCCGAGCATCGCCAGGCCCTCGACGCGGCACCGATCACCGATCCTGA
>JASHQV010000032.1 GCA_030038955.1 Solirubrobacteraceae bacterium | reverse complement strand
CGCCGTCGACGGGGAGCTGCGCCAGCCGGGCCAGGAGGCGCTCCGGCTGACGAGCTCCGTCCCAACGGAGGGGAAGATCGGGTGCATGCGCGCCATCCGATCTCGTCCGTATCATACACATTCCCGGACGCAAATGATCAGAGCGATCTATGAGGGTCCTTCGGACCAGCCCAGGTTTCTGAGAAACATTGATGTGTGCAAGAATGCCGCCCGTGCACCTGGATGGCTGTGCCGGGCTGCTGGAGGCTTCCAGCTGCGCCGCCTTGGCCGGCATCGCCGTCGTGCTCGTGGCGTCGGCCTGCGGCGGCACCCGTGCGGCGAGTCGGACGGCGGCGAGGGCACGCCGGACGACCGCAGCCCCCAGCTACCTCGTCCACGTGGCGGCGAGCTTTCTCCGTCGCCAGCGCCTGGCCGGGCATTCGCGTCCGGTCTGGGTGGTCGACCGGGCACCTGGGCGATGCGCGTTCAGCTGCCCGGCCAGCGGTCCCGGGGCAGCGCTCACCTCCGAGCCGAACAGCCGTGCGCGAGCGTGTCAGCGACGCAGGTGCGATCGTCAGAGCGGGTTGAGATGCGGCCGGGCGTGGCCCGGTCCGATCAGGAGGTGGTGAGGTCATGCGGCGGAGCATCACAACGGGTCTGATCTTCGGACTCCTGGGCCTTGCAACCGCCGGCGCTTGGGCTGCCGGCGGCCGTCACGGCGGACCCCTGACGGCGGGTTCGCCCCGGCACCCTCAGGGCCTGCAACTGCGTATGACCTTCGGCTGGACGGGACTGACCCAGCCCGACCAGCCGCTGATCACCGGGATCGACGTGTGGTTTCCGAAGGGATCGGTCTACAACGGCGGCAGCTACCCCCGCTGCTCGCTTCGAACCTTGGACGTGCGTGGCCCGGAGGGATGCCCGAGAGGCGCGATCATGGGGAAGGGCAGTGGCGTCGCGTTCGCCGACACGACGCTCACACGCCCGCGGATCACCGTCGTCAACGGTGGCCCTCGTGAGGTCTACTTCTACACGGTGCTCAACAATCCGGCCCGGGTGCAGGAGCCCGTGGTCGGCCACATCACCCCCGCGCACGGCGACTTCAGCTACCACCTGAGCGCCACGATCCCGGAGAGCCTGCGGGTCGTCGCCGGCGTGCCGATCGAGCTGACGTCGCTCAGCTTCAGCGCCGGGCGCGGCACCTGGCTGGCGACGACGAACGCGCCGGCTGGGATCAGGATCACGACGATCTTCGACAACGGCCTGCACACCACCTATCAGGTGTGGGTGCAGGACAGCCGCTAGCGCGATCGTCGGGCGGCGAACTGGTCACGCAACGGCCGTGGTGCGGCGATCTGCAGATCGGGGATCTGGACGTGGCCGCATCTTTACGAGGGGCTTTGTGCTATCGCCGGAGCTGGCGCTGGTATCGGTGCTCATCGATGACGAGCTGCCAAAAGCCGTGGGCCGGGCGGGTCGCGCGAAAGTGCCCGAAGTCGAAGGTCAGGATCGGCAGTCGGTCGCGCTCCGCGGTGGCCATGACGGCAGCGTCGGCGTATCCGAGGTCAAGATCGGCGAACGAAGCGTCCAGCTCGACTGCGCGGCGGAGCAGGCGCGGCGTGAGGTTGATGACGGTGTGCTCCCCCGCGGCGAGCGCCGCCAGGAACAGTCTCGCCGCGTGCGGTCGGGTCCTTGATCGCAGTAGTTGGTCGACCTCGACGATCACCGGCTCCGGAACCAGAAGCTCGCGTCCGAGCTCGGCGACCAGAGCGGCGGCAAGGGCGTGCGCCTCGTCTCGCCGGTTCGCCGCGGCGACGAGCGGGCCGGTGTCGGCGACGACCTTCAGCGCGCCGCAACCAGATCCCGCAGGTACCGCTCAGCGTCTATCCCGAGGTCGCTGTCACCCTCGCCGGCCCCGACATAACGAGGGCGGTTGGTGTGGCCCTCGGCACGGGCGCCCCGTTCGATCAATCGGGCGACCGTCGCGGAGAAGGACTCGCCGTCCAGCGCCGATTCGCGTGCAAGGTCCTCAATGCTCTGCGGCAGGCTGATCGTTCTGCGGGGCACCTTCAGCTCTCCAACAGTCAGGTATGAACACAAAGATCATACCGGTCTGCCTGTCGGGAGCGTAGCTCGGAGCAAACGGGCACGCATCTACCGCGCACAGCGTGTGCTCCGGGGCCCTCACGAGGATGCCTGTCGCGTGGTCGCAGCAGGTGCTGGCGCCGTATCCCGGTCGGATCATGCCGGTAGAAGTGGTGTAACGGGGTGAGCTCGTCGGCGGGGGTTGGCACGCTCACAAGGGGCGATGCCGGCGACGAGCAGCGCCGTGCTCCCATGCTCACGGCCTCGGGGATCCAGGCTCGCGCCGTTCGCCGGTGGGATCGTCTGGGCTGGCTATCCGGCCGCTCTCGCGATCGGCCAGGCGTGCGAGCGAGATCGCGATGCTGCGCACCGCACGCCAGTCCTGCTGTGGGCGCGTGACCTCGTCGAGGATCCGCTCGGCGAGCTCGATTGCGCGCGCGACCGGTTGGCTGTTGGGCGTTGGCTTCACTATCGCCTGGGCGAACGTCTGTTCGGGTACGTGACCGACCGTAGATGGGGCTGAGGTCGGAAAGCGGCTCCAGCGCACGCCTTGTAACAGTTGCGTGGCAGAAAATTTGCTGTCTTGGCACAGACTTGGTCGCGCGTGAGTCGCGGGGCTGGATCGGCGCCGAGCCGCTGACGATCGCGCTCGTGCCCCGTTCGCGGGCGCGTCAGCTCCCGGCTTGCGCCTGCTGTTCGAGCGCTTCGGCACGAAGCACGATCTCGGAGAGCCGAACGCTCAACGCGGCCGCCAGATCGCAAAGCTTGTCCCAGCTCGGGTTGTAGTTGCCGCGCTCGATCCCAGACAGGAAGGTCGGATGCATGTCGGCGTCGGCCGCCAGCCCCTCGATCGTGAGCCCGCGCTCATGGCGCAGCTCGCGGACGGCTCGGCCAAGGGCCGTTCGGCTGGGTCGCATTGGTGGCATGTCCGCGACCCTGACGACCGGCGCGGCCACCTACCATAGAATATATTCTACGCACCGTACGTCCCTGCGGGGGACAACGTACATGAGCAGCTCAGGGCGAGGACATCGATTGCGACGCGGAAGGCATCGCCCGGCCACCGGCGGGGCCGCGATCACATCGGACCGCTGGCTGCGCGCGAGCTGGCGCCAGACGACGATCGACGCGGTGGTCGCGGCGCGGCCGCTCGAGCGCGCCGCCGATGGCAGCGGCCGTGTGCTCAGCTACCGGGTCCGAACAGCGGATCGCTCGCTCGTCGAGTTGGACGCCGGCGCCGTCTGCGAGCGCCTCTCAAACGAGCACCACGAGCTGCTGCTTCTGACTGTGGACCGCGCCGCGCACGTGCTGGTGCGGCACATGCGCGGCGGACTGGGCGGTGCGTTCTCGCCGGGCACCACGCTGACCGACCTGCTGGGGCTGTTCTGCGCCCACTGCCACGAGCGGCTCGGATACGGCGAGCAGTCGCAGAAGATCACGGTCGCCTGCGATCGCGTGGTCGGCGCAAGCGGCGTCGCATCGGCCCGCGAGCTGGCCGCGCGCGGGGTGATCGGCGACGAGGATCTGAAGCGACTGGCGCAGCTCAAAGAGGAGGTGTTCGCAACGAACGTGTATGGGTCCGCGATCGATCGCGCGGCGCTCGTGGCGGGCGTCAACCGGCAGTGGCGCGAACGCAACGTTCGCCTGCTCGAGCGCAACGGCGTGGTGCTGCCGGCGTTCATCGCGCCGCCACAGCCAACCCGATCGTTCGTGATCGTGCTCGACCGGCCGCGTGGCCTCGGCGCGGTTCCCGACGACGAGAAGCGGATCCGCACGATCTACCCAGGCGAGCCGTTGTGCGATTCGCCGGCGCACGTGCGGTTCATGCCGCTGGTCAGCGCCTCCGACCTGCCCGTTGGCACGACGATCGCCGAGCTTCAGCGCAAGCACGACGGTGGCGGGGCGCTGAGCGAACGCGAGCAGACTGTCGTGCGGGCCCACCGGGACGCATTCGAGGTCTGGTACGAGCACGGACCGCTGGTGCGTGCCGCGCGCGCGGGAGCGCGTTCCCGCCGACCCTCGACCACGCGTCCGAGGATCGCGCAGCAGGATGCGACGAGCGCGACGACGACGTGAAGCCCGAAGTGCACGGGCGCCGTGTGCGAGGGCTCGTCCCAAAGCTCGCCGGATCCTCGAGGTTCGGTACCTCAGGCGGCGGTCGGCGGCTGTCGCAGCCCGCTACGAGCGGGTCTTTCAAGCGTCATCCGCACGCCGCTCGCGCGCAGCGCGAGCTGAAGCTCGAAGCGGGCGTCGGGATCGTCGAGCGCATCCCCGTAGAGGTGGCGCAGCTTCTCCAAGCGGTACCGCACGGTGTTCGGGTGTACGTGGAGATCCCTGGCGGCGGCATCGGCGTCCCCGTGATGGCAGAGCCACGCGAGCAGCGTCTCCGGCAGCCCCTGGCCGTGGCGCGCGCTGAGGCCCATCAGCGGCGCCAATCGGCGCGTCGAGAGCGCGCCGACGAGCTGCTCGTCGCCGTTCAGGAGGATCGTCGCGAGGTGCTCCTCGGCGTGGACGAGACCGCGACGCTCGATTGCTCCGCTGTGCACCAGCTGAAGTGCCCTGCGAGCCCACTCCCAGCTCTGGGCGGTGCTGTTCGGAGCGACCGTCGGCCCAATCGCGGTGTCCGCGCCCTGCAGCGCGTCGGCGATCCTTGCTTCGTCGCCGTCCTGTGGCTCGGGCAGGAGCACGCAAACCAAACCGGCGATCCGCGCGCCGATCGCGCTCGGGCCAACACGAGCCGCCAAGTCAGCCGGTTCGCCCGCCGCACATGCGAGCGCGGCGATGCGCTCGGGCAGGCAGTAGCGGGCACGTTGAACGGCGGCGCTGAGGCGCACGGGATCCGGCGGAGGCGAGACCGTCAGCAACTCGACCAGTGCCTGGCGGGCCGCCTGCGTGACATCGACCGCCGCCGCGCTCTCGGCGCTGTAGCCCTCGGTGGAGGCGGCCGACAGCTCGTTGATATACGCGATCACGGTCTCCGCGAGCTGATAGATCGTGCGCGGCTCGACCCCAGCCGCCTCGCAGGAGGTGACGATCTCGCGCCAGGCGACGCGGGCGCCGACGCGGTAGGCGCGCAGCAGCGCGTCAAGCCTCTGGCCCTCCTGGAACGCCCGGCGACCGAGGTCGTAGAACAGCGACCGGCTCGACCCCAGCGCATCTGCGTCGTGGCGCTCGATCATGTCGATGAAGCGGTTCAGCGCGCCGTCGACGCCGGCGCGCACGACCTGGCCGAACTCGCCCTCGAGCGGCAGGTTGTAGGCCGGGACCTCCGCGCGAATCGTGGCGATCACGCGTCTGCGGGCGCGGGGAACACCCGCGCGCAGCGCGATTCCGGCCTCGCGTGGCACCTGCATCCAAGGATCGCGACTGTGCTTGCTGCGGCTTGTCACAGCCATACAGATCTCCGCGGCAAGATTGTATGTCCTCTCTATAGACGATGCGTTCTCCATTCGATAAGGTGACGTGCTAGTGGAGGGCAGGGGACCGCCAGAAAGGTCGGGACTTGACCTCGCCTGTCCGCCCCGGTTGGAGAAGATGCCCAAAACGTCATCGCAGACGCGTCGAGCGGCCACCGTACGTTGGATCTGCTTCGAGCCGAGACCTCGCCGAAGGCTCGCACGCCGCGGTAACGCACTGTTTCTGGTTGCGCCGAGGCACCCGGGCTCGACTGCATCGGGGCGCACACGGGTGGCGTGCCGCGCCCCACGGACAGCAGCCTGCGGAGCATCCAGCCACACCGGACTGGCGCCGAGGCGCTCCGGGTCCGGGCTGCTCCCCGGTCCAAAGCGCTCCCGGTCCGTGGCGCTCCCCGGTCCGAAGCGCTCCCAGCGCTCCCAGCCAGGGCCGGACGACCGGCGAGCGACGCCAGCTTGTGATCGCCGCGGCGAATGTCGCCCGGGTCACAGCTCCTGCTGCTTCCACCCCCACAAGCGTGACCGCCGACGAGTCCACGCTCGGGGGCCGCCTGATCGGTAGGCGTACTCCAGATGCCGCTTCGCTTCGGGGCGTCTGAAGCGGCTCGGCCGGAGCGCCAGTCCCGAACAGACGAAGGCGCCCCGGCCCCGAGCGGGCCTGGAGTTGATTCCAGGCTCCTACAAGCGCAAGCGTACCAACGCTTGCAAATGAACGACAAGAGAAGGAGCGAAGACGAAGATGAGGAGAATCGCAATCCTCGCATCGTCCATCGTCAGCATGTTGATCGGAGGTCTGGGCGTCGGAACCGCCCATGCGGCGTGCACGGACATCTTGTGCTACGGCGGCTGGGGCTCCGCTGGGACAAACGTTGTCACGGGTGACATCCTGACGGCACCGTCGTCGGGAAGCGCCGTGTTCAGCTCGAGCGGCACATATGGTGCCACAATCGACTGCCCGTCGAGCTTCACGGCGATGGCCACCAACGCCCCGGTCAGCGGCACCTCGCCCGCAACGGAGGCGTTGAACGTGTCGTTCGCCTCGAGCGGCGGCGTGACCGGAACGTGCAGCGCGACCGTGGCTAGCGGCGGGAGTCACACCGCGACGGTCTCGGTCGTGTCCTCCGGCAACACATCTGTCACCGGAAGCAGTGTCTCGAGCGCGACTGCCGGCACGGTGTCCCTTTCTGGTGCCGCGGCGACATTCACGGTCAGCAGCAGCCTAATCGGAACCGTGTCGTGTGCGTATGCAGTGAGCGGGACTGCGACTGGCTCTACTAGCAATTCGAGCAACTCGGTTGCGTTCATAGGAATTAGTACGAGCAAGACGAGTGGCACTTACTGTGCGTCAAGCGGCACCGAGACCGTCACCTATGAGCCGACGGTCGATACGTCGCAGAGCGGGAACCCACTGCTGTACACATACTGATGCTTACAAGTTGACGAGATGAGATGCAGGCGGGCGGATTCGTGGCTGGGTTCGCCCGCCTGCGTTGCCACAAGCCAGATGTGATCCAACCGATGAGGAGCAGCGCATTGAAACAACACGATCCGGCAGGCCGATGGCACACGATGCACTCATGACAGCCCGCGGAGAGGGATTGGCGGATGTCCGCCAATCCCCCAAACACGCTGGGTGGACGGCGGTCCATCGGGTCGCCCTCGCGGCGGCCGGGACCGGGTGCCTGCTGGTCATGCTGGCTGCGGCGCCGGCGCTCGCGGACACGTGTCCCAATGCGGCGCTTCGAACTGGTGTCTCGGCGAGTCTGCCTGATTGCCGGGCGTACGAGCAGGTGTCTCCGACCGACACGAACGGCTACGACATCGAGTTCGGTATGCAGGCGGTGGCGGGGACGGGTGACTCGATCACGTACATTTCTAGGGGCTCGTTCGCCGGTGATCCAGCTGCGTCCGAGTTGGGGGATCAGTATCTGAGTGTTCGTGAACCTTCGGGTTGGTCCACCGAGGGGATCACTCCGGCGATCGCGCCATCTAGCGATGCTCCTCCTACCTATGCCGGGTTCTCCTCCGACCTTTCGCAGATGGTGCTGAGTAATGGTGATCCGCCGCTCGACGGCGCGACGCCCGGTACGGATAATCTGTATCTGCGTGAGTCTGACGGCTCCCTGGAGCTGGTCACGATCGGCGAGCCGAGCGACCAGTCGTCGTTGGGGTACTCACCGCAGTTCGACGGCGCCTCGTCGGATTACGCACAGATCCTGTTCGAAGACCAAGCGGCTCTCACGCCAAATGCGCCGAATGACGGCAACCGCAAGCTGTACGAGTGGGATGATGGCAGCCTGAGCCTCGTCAGCGTGCTGCCCGACGGGACGCCGAGCGACGGGGTCGCCGGCTCCGGGGGATTATTTGACAGCACGTACAACGCGATTTCAGCCGACGGCTCGCGCGTCTACTGGTCCAACAGCGGCACCGGCGGTGGAGGTACGCCAATCTTCCTGAGCGACGACGGTGCCTCGACCGAGATCACCACCGCGCAGTGCACGACCAATTCGAACTGCATCACGCCGGCATCGAGCGGAACCGGAACGTACTGGACCGCCAGCAGCGATGGATCTCTGGCGTACTTCACCAGCGGCGACGAGCTGACGAACGACGCGACCCCCGGTTTGGGCATTGGCTATGGCAACCTGTACCAGTACGACGCCGACACCGGACAGCTGACCGACCTGACTGTCGACTCGACCGACGCGGACGGTGCCGACGTGCAGGGGGTGGTGGGGGCCAGCAGCGACGGCTCGTACGTGTACTACGTCGCCGACGGAGCGCTCGCCAGCGGCGCGACCGCGGGTCAGCCGAATCTCTACCTGTGGCACGCGGGCACGACCACCTTCATCGCGACTTTCAGCTCGAGCGACTCGAATGACTGGAATCTCATCTATTTCCCTGAGCAACAGAGCTGGTATGCGCAGGTGTCGGCTGACGGCCAGCATTTGCTGTTCACGAGCGCCGCTTCGCTCTCGCCGGACTATGACAACGCCGGCCAGGACGAGGTGTACCTGTATGACGCCGGCTCGGGCGCGCTGACGTGCGTGTCGTGCAATCCGAGCGGCGCTGCCGCCACGGCCGGCGCGGACCTCGCGAACGCCGACCAGAACGGGTCCTTGAGCACGAGCCTCCCGCCGAGCATCAACATGTCCTCCGACGGTACGCAGGTGTTCTTCGAGAGCGCCGACGCGCTGCTGCCGCAGGACTCGAACGGGCTCGAGGACGTGTACGAGTGGGAGGCCGACGGCAGCGGCAGCTGTCAGAGCACGGCGCAGAACGGGGGCTGCCTGTACTCGATCTCGACGGGCAGCTCGCCCGACAACGACTACTTCGAGGACGCGAGCCCGAGCGGCGACGACGTGTTCTTCCTGTCCCGCCAGCCGTTGGTGGCGGAGGACAGCGGCGAGACCGACGCCAACGTCGCCCTCTACGACGCGCGCGTCGACGGCGGCTTCCCGGCCTCACAAGTGGTGTCGTGCGAGCCCGAGGACTGCCACGGCTCGCCGGCGCCGGCGCCGCCCGCGGTGGTGGCCGCGAGCGTGACTTTCTACGGTCCCGGCGACGCGACCTCGGGGTCGCGGTCGGTGAGCGTGAAGGTGCTGCGCAGGGTGGTTCGCGCCAGCCGGCTGGCGCTGCGCGTGCGGGTGCCCGCCCGGGGACGGGTGACGGTCAGCGGCGCAGGCGTGAGGACCGCGCGCCATGCGTTCGGCGGGGCGGGCGTCCACCGGCTGCGGATCGCACTGACCGCCCGCGCAAAGCGCACCCTGAGCTACCGGAAGCGGCTGAGGCTGCGGCTACGGGTTCGGTACGTGCCGGCGGCGGGCGTCGCCTCCACGGCAAGCGTCTCGGTGGAGGTGAGGCGGTGAGGGGTAGTGGGCTGTTCCGAGGATCGCTGGCGACAGCGCTGGCGGCGGGCGCGTGCCTGCTCGTCGCGCCGGCCGCGCTGGCGCAGACGCCGGCGCCGGCGTGGACGCTCACGTCGATCTCCGAGCCGACCAACTTCGCGCCGGGCAACAGCACGGGCGAGGACGCGTACGTGATCACGGCGGTCGACAGCGGCGGTGCGCCGACCGACGGCAGCACGATCACGCTCACCGACACGCTCCCGTCGGGGCTGACGCTCGATTCCGCCGGCGCTTCCGGTCAGGACGGCAACGGCAACACGGTCACGTGCAGCTCCGGCGCGCCCGTCACGTGCACCGACGCCGACTCCACGCCGCTGCAGCCTGGTCAGGCCGTGACGATCACGGTGCCGATCGACGTGGAGGCCGACGCCGCGTCGAGCGTGACGAACGACGTCACGATCAGCGGTGGCGGGGCACCGTCGGTCACCACGAGCGAAGCGACGACGGTCAGCGCGACGGCGGCCGCGTTCGACGTGCAGAGCTTCGACTCGCAGGCTACGGACTCCGATGGCTCGACCAACACCCAGGCGGGGTCGCACCCATACGAGCTCACCACCAGCGTGTACACGACCACGTCGCTGAACTCCAGCGGGGCGGTCCAGCCCACCGGCAACATGCACGATCTGAACGTGAATCTTCCGACCGGGCTGATCGGCAACGGTACCGCGACGCCCCAATGCACATACGAGGAGCTGGCGTCCGCAAATGGCTGTCCGACCGACTCCCAGGTCGGCATCGCCACGCTCGTCCTGCCGGGGGCGGACGACATCACCGTAGCGGTGTACAACATGGTGCCGCCGGGGACGATGCCGGCGCAGTTCGAATTCTTGAACTCCTTCGTCGACACGTCGATCAGGACCGGCAGCGACTACGGAGTGACGTCGAGTTCGATCAACATCAGCCAGACACTGCCCGTGATCGGCGTGTCGCTCACGCTCTGGGGAGATCCCGGAGACCCGAGCCACGACTCGATGCGCTGCCAGTACCCTCAGGGCGGCTGCTCACCGCCGAACCCGTTCGGGGCCGGGGTGGAGCCGCTGCTGACGATGCCGACCGCGTGCTCCGGACCGCTGACGACCACGGTCAGCGTCGACAGCTGGCAGGACTCAGGTGATTTCCAGAGCGCGAGCTCGACGAGCGAGGACGCCGATGGCAATCCAGTCGGACTCAGCGGCTGCGATCAGCTCGGCTTCAGCCCGACGATCAGCGTGCAGCCCGAGACCGCGACCGCCGACTCCCCGAGCGGCGTGTCGGTCGCGCTCCAGATGCCGCAGCAGGGGCTGACCAACCCGACCGGGCTCGCCGAGGCAAACCTGGAAGATGCGACGATCGCGCTGCCCGCGGGGCTCGCGATCTCGCCGCCGGCCGCGGACGGGCTGGGGGCGTGCACGGAGGCCGAGATCGGGCTCGACAACGCGAACGCGCCCGGCTGTCCAGATGCGTCGGAGATCGGCTCGGTCGAGATCGACTCGCCGCTGCTGCCCGACCCGATGACGGGCGACGTGTATCTCGCCCAGCAGGACGACAACCCGTTCGGGTCGCTACTGGCGATCTACGTGAGCGCCGAGGCCGACGGGGTGCTGGTGAAGCTCGCCGGCGAGATCACCGCCAACCCGACCACGGGCCAGCTGACAACGACGTTCGAGCAGCTCCCGCAGCTGCCGTTCACGAGCTTCGAGCTGGACTTCTACGGGGGCTCCCGGGCGCCGCTGGCGACGCCCGAGTCGTGCGGGACGTTCACGACCACCAGCTCGCTGACGCCATGGACCGGGGAGGCGGCGGCGACGCCATCCGACTCGTTCACGATCGACAGTGGCTGCGCTAGCGGCTTCTCGCCGTCGTTCACGGCCGGCGTCACGAACGTGCAGGCGGGTGCGTTCTCGCCGTTCGTGGTGTCGCTGACGCGCGCCGACACGGACGAGAACATCTCCGGACTGAGCGTCAAGCTGCCGGACGGCCTGTTGGCGAAGCTCGCCGGCGTCGAGGAGTGCACGGACGCGCAGCTGGCAGCCGCCGCTGCGAGCAGCGGCACCGCCGAGCAGGCCAACCCGTCGTGCCCGGCGGGCTCACAGGTCGGGACGGCCGAGGTCGGCCTGGGGGCGGGCTCGAATCCGCTGTTCCTGCCGGGCAAGGTGTACCTGACCGGTCCATACAAGGGCGCGCCGTACGGGCTGGCCGTCGTCGTGCCGGCAGTCGCGGGGCCGTTCGACCTCGGGACCGTGGTGGTACGTCAGCAGCTCCAGATCGATCCGACGACCGCCCAGGTGACCGACGTCTCCGATCCACTGCCGACGATCCTCGATGGGATCCCGCTGCGGATCAAGCGGGTCGACGTCGACCTCAACCGGCCCGACTTCACGGTCAACCCGACCTCCTGCGACGTGATGGCGGTGACCGGGACGCTCACCTCCACGCTGGGGATCAGCGATCCGGTGTCGAGTCGCTTCCAGGTCGGCGGCTGCGCCGCGCTCGGGTTCTCGCCAAAGCTGAAGATGAGCCTGACCGGCAAGGGCCGCACCCGCTCAGGCGATCACCCGACGCTGACCGCAACGCTGACGCAGAAGTCCGGGCAGGCGAACATCAGCCACGTGCAGGTAGCGCTGCCGTTGAGCCTGGCGCTCGACCCGAACAACACGAAGAACGTGTGCCCCTACCAGACTGCCGAGGCGGTCACCACCGGGCCGGCCGACTGCCCCGCATCGACCCTGGTCGGGCACGCCACCGCGG
>JASHQV010000339.1 GCA_030038955.1 Solirubrobacteraceae bacterium | reverse complement strand
CACGCGCCAGACGACGACCGCGGCGATCTCGATCGGATTGCCGCTGGCGTCGTTGACCTTGATCCGCTCGCTCTGGAAGTTGCGCACGCGCAGCGACACGATCTGCCGCCACATAATCGTGAACGGGTTCGCCCACCACAGGCGGGCCTCCAGCAGCGTGCCGACGTACCGCCCGAACAAGATCAGCACCCGCGACTCGTTCGGCTGGACGACGACGAAGCCCGGCGCTGCCACGGCTGCGGCGACCGCCACCACCGCCGCGACGATCCGCCAACCGGAGGCGAGGCCGCCGGTGCCGACGGCGATCACGATCGCCGCCAGGCCGACCACGGCGGTCACGACGGGCAGCGCCGCAGGACACGCATACGCCTGGCCAGGCCGCTGCTGGTGGGCCTGGCGCGGCGCGAAGCTTTCCGGTTGCTCGAGTGTCATCGGCGGTCCCTCCGCTGTCTCTGATATCATAAAGATACTAAAGAGATAACAGCCGGGCGTCAAGCGCCGTTCCGCAGCAGCACCGCGAGACCCGTACCCTGTTGCGCCGATGGCGTCGACTTCCGACTCGCCGCCGGCAGCACCGGACGACCAGACCCCCAAGACCACCACGGCCGCTGCGGCAGATCCGCTGGGGATCGTCGCCGAGGCCAGGGCACGCGCGGGCGAGACCCTGGCGCTCGCCAGCCGCCACCTCGATCGCTCGCTGGTCGAGGTGCTGCGGATCATCGGCTTCGACGCCGACTACGTGACCGCGCGCGGGTCCTACCTGTATGACGCAGCCGGACGCGGGTACCTGGACATGCACACCGGCGAGGGGTTCGCCAGCCTCGGGCACAACCACCCCGACGTGCGCAGGGTGCTGGAGAGTGCGCTCGCGGGCGACCTGCTCGACGGCGTCCAGATCCACTACTCGGCGCTGTCGGGGATGCTGGCGGAGGAGCTCACGCGGCGACTGCCGGACGGGCTCGACGCGGTGTTCTTCGCAAACGCGGGCGCCGAGGCGGTCGACGCCGCGATCAAGTTCGCCCGCGCCGCCACCGGTCGCCCCCGGCTCGTCTCCTGCGACAGCGGCTTTCACGGCGTCACGCTGGGGCCGCTCGCGCTGGTCGGCGACGACTTCTTCAAGGAGGGATTCGGGCCGATGCTGCCCGGCTGCGCCCGCGTTCCGTTCGGCGACCGCGATCGGCTCGAGGCCGAGCTGCGACGAGACGACGTGGCGGCGTTCATCGTCGAGCCGATCCAGGGACGCCAGGTGACGCTTCCGCCGGACGGCTACCTGAAGGCCGCGGAGGAGCTGTGTCGCCGGCACGGCACGCTGTTCGTGCTCGACGAGATCCAGACCGGTCTCGGGCGCACCGGCCGCTGGTTCGCGCTCGAGCGCGAGGCCCTGTCCCCCGACTTCGTGCTCGTCGGCAAGGCGCTGAGCGGTGGCTATGTGCCGGTCGCGGCGATGGTCACGACTCGTGAGATCTTCCAGCGCGCGGTCGGGACGCTCGAGCGCAGCTACGTGCACCAGTCGACCTACGGCCGCAACCGGCTGGCGATGGCGGCCGGTCTCGCGGCGCTGCGGGTGATCGCCCGGGACCACCTGGTCGAGCACGCCGAGTCGGTCGGCGCGTTCCTCGCCGACGGGCTGGCCGAGCTCGCCGAGCGCCACCCGATGATCGCCGACGTGCGCGCCCGCGGCCTGATCGTCGGGATCGAGCTGGCCGCGCCGCCCGGGCGGATCGCAGGCCTCAACTGGCGGTTGATCCACCTCGCCAGCGAGGGCCTGTTCCCGCAGCTGATCGTGATTCCGCTGCATCGCGATCACCGGGTGATCACGATGGCGGCGGGCAAGAACGACGTGATCAAGCTGCTGCCGCCGCTGACCCTGTCGACCGACGAGGCGACGTACTTCGTGGACGCGCTCGACCAGGTCCTCAGCGACTGCGAGAGCTCCGGAAGCCAGAGCTGGCGCGAGGTGCGGCGGATCGCACAGAACACGCTTCGGCGGCGGGGCGACCGCAAGTCCGATGCGTTCGCCAACCCGGATCGCACGGTCGCCATGGCCCGTCGCTCGCCTACCGAACGCGCGCCCGACGGCGCGGGTGACGACGCCTGTCTCGTCACCGGCGCCAGCGGCTTCATCGGCGGACAGCTCGTCGAGCGGCTCGTCGCGAACGGCGCGCCGGTGCGGGCGCTGGTGCGCACGACCAGCGACACCAGCCGGCTGCAGCAGCTCGGCGTGCAGATCGTGATCGGCGACCTGACCGACGCCGCCTCGCTGGCCGACGCCGTCGACGGCTGCCGGCAGATCCTGCACTGTGGCGCGCTCGTGTCGGATTGGGCGACGGTGCGCGAGATCAGGCGGGCCAACGTCGAGGGCACGCGCAATCTGCTCGCCGCCGCCGGCGGCTCCACGGTGCGTCGCATCGTCCACTTCAGCAGCACCGACGTGTACGGCCATCCCGGCCATCGGGAGGTCGACGAGTCGTACCCGCCGAGCCGCTTCAGCAACTGGTACTCGCGGACGAAGCTGGAGGCCGAGGCGGTGATCCGCGAGGCGGCCGCGGCCGGCGGTCCGGAGACCGTGATCCTGCGCCCCGCGACGATCTACGGGCCACGCTCGGTCAACGTCGTTGGGGAGATCGCGAAGGCGATCCGCGGCGGCAGGATGCTGTTGGTCGCCGGCGGCCGCGCGATCGCCGGGCTCTGCTACATCGACAACCTGGTCGACGCCGCGCTGCTCGCGCTCGAGCACGACGCCGCGCCGGGCGAGACGTTCAACGTGACCGACGGGCTCGACGTCAGCTGGCGCGCGTTCGTCGACGACCTCGCCGCCGGACTCGGCTGCGCCCGCGCGCGGTTGAACGCTCCGTACTGGCTCGCGAGCGGTGCCGGCCTCTCGCTCGAGCAGGGCTACCGCCTGCTGCGCGCGACCACGCGGCTGCAGACGGCGCCGCTGCTGAGCCGGCAGGCAGTCGAGCTGATGGGCCGCGATCAGAGCTTCAGCAACGCCAAGCTGAGACGGATCCTGGGCTGGGAGCCGAGGGTCGATTACCAGAGTGGCCTTGGGGCCACTCTGGCCTGGCTGAAGCACACGCCAGAGTTGCCCGATGCGCCCGTGACGGCCTGAGCAAGATCTGCGGTTCGCGCCCGCGAGCCGGTGCTAGCCTGCGGCCATGGGACAGCTGTTCCTGGCGACGGCGGCGGTGGCCGGAATCCCGCTCGGCGTGCTGGTCAGCGCCGTCCGGGACCGTTCGCTGCGGCGCCGCGACCGCTTCTGGCTGCGCCTCACCGCGTTCGTCGTCTGCGTGTGCCTCCCGGACCTGCTGTTCCTGGGCGGCTCGGCGATCGGACTGGTCGGCGGCGACGCGGTCATGCCACTGCTGGCCGGTCTGCTGTGGGGGCTGCTGCTGCTGGCGCTGGCTCCCAGCGTGCTGTTCCAGGGGCCGGGCTTCGACCCGGGCACACCGCCCGACGACGACGGCGGCGGGCCGGGCCACGGAGATGACCGCCCGCGCACGCCGACGCTGCCGATCGGCGGACTGCCGCTGCCCGATGCCGAGCAGTCCTCGGTCCGCTTGCGCGGGCCCCGCCCGGGGCGGCGTCCGCTCGAACGACGCCCCGCTCGCGAGCCCACGCG
>JASHQV010000338.1 GCA_030038955.1 Solirubrobacteraceae bacterium | reverse complement strand
GTTGGTGGAGCCCAGACTCACAGGACTGGGTCGGTGACGCCGATCGGGATCGCCTCATCGAGCGCGCCGCCGGCGGCCCGCTCGCGCGCCGCCTCGACCTCTGCCTCCAGCTCGGGGCGGAACTTCTCGACCATCGAGCCGATCGGCATCGCCATCGCGTCGCCCAGCACGCATAGGCAGTTGCCGATGATCTGCGTCTGCACGGAGGCGATGATGTCGAGGTCCATCGGCGTCGCCTCGCCCGACTCGATCCGCTCGATCATCTTCACGGTCCAGTTGGTGCCCTCGCGGCAGGGGACGCACTTGCCGCACGACTCGTGCGCGTAGAACTTCGCGACCTTGCGCATCACCTCGAGCACCGAGTGGCTGTCGTCGACGACGATGATCGCGCCGGAGCCGAGCATCGTCCCGGCCTTCGCCAGCGTGTCGAAGTCGTAGGCGATGTCGAGATCGCTCCCGGTCAGGACGGGGGAGCTGGAGCCGCCCGGGAACCACAGCTTGACTTCGCGGCCCGGCTGCGGGCCGCCGGCCATCCCGTAGATGATCTCGCGGCTCGCGGTGCCGAGCTCGACCTCGTAGTTGCCCGGGCGCTGCACGTCGCCCGAGACCGACACGAGCTTCGTGCCGGTCGAGGTCTCGGTGCCGATCTCGGCGTAGCGCTTGCCGCCGAGCGCGATGATCGTCGGGACGGTCGACAGCGTCTCGACGTTGTTGATCAGCGTCGGGCCCTGGTAGAGCCCCTGGATCGCCGGGAACGGCGGCTTCAGGCGGGGGTTGCCGCGCTTGCCCTCCAACGAGTCCAGCAGCGCGGTCTCCTCGCCGCAGATGTAGGCGCCGGCGCCGCGGTGCAGGACGAGCTTGAGGTCGTGGCCGGACCCGAGGATGTCCTCGCCGAGGTAGCCGGCCTCGTAGGCCTCGCCGATCGCCGCCGCGACGATGTCACCCTGCAGCTGGTACTCGCCGCGGATGTAGATGAACGCCTCGCGGATGTTCGCCCCGTAGCAAGCGATCACGATCCCCTCGAGCAGCATGTGCGGGGTCTTCTGCATCAGCTCGCGGTCCTTGAACGTGCCGGGCTCTGACTCGTCGGCGTTGCAGGTCAGGTACTTGGGCATGTCGCCCTTCGGCAGGAAGCCGGCCTTCTGCCCCATCCGGAAGCCGGCGCCGCCGCGGCCGCGGAGACCGGAGTCGGAGATCTCCTGGAGCACCGCCTCGCGCGGCATCTGAAGCGCCTTGCGCAGGCTCTGGTAGCCGCCGCGGCGCTCGTACACCTCGCGCGTTGCGAGGCCGGGCTCGTCGATGTTCGCCAGCAGCAGCAGCTCGGTCATCACGCGTCGGCGGGGTCGCTGGTGGTCTCGTCGCTCCCGGCCGCCCGCTGCTCCGCGCGCGGGTCGGCGCAGCGCCGGGAGCGCAGCTGCTTGGCCGGCAGCACCGGGGCTCCGGCGTGCAGGTCCTCGACGATCTGGCGGGCGTCGTCGATCGTCAGTGGTCCCACGTACTCGCCGTCGACCGACGCCATCGGCCCGATGTCGCACGCCCCCAGGCACTCGAACGAGCAGACGTTCAAGTCCGGGTTCTCATGGGCGAGCTCGATGAACGCCTCGTGCAGCTCGTCGCCGCCGAGCAGCGAGCAGGTGATGTTCGTGCACACGTAGACGTCGTGCTCGGGCTTGGGCGACAGCGCGAACATGTCGTAGAAGCTGGCGACGCTGGTCAGGTAGGCGGGCGTCAGCTGCATCACCGCCCCGACCTGGTCGATCGCCTCCGGCGAGCACCAGCCGTACAGTTGCTGGGCCGCGCGCAGCGCCGGGATCGCGGCCGAGCGCCGGTCGGGATACCTCGCCATCGCGTCCTCGATCTCGCGGCGCAGCTCGTCGGGCACCTCGGTCAGCGCGGGGTCGGGGACGGTCGCCGGCGGTTTCGTCAGGTCGACCGCGTCGTCCCAGCCGGGCACGCGCGAGCCGTGCCCGAAGCGCGGGACCTGCGGGTGCGGATCGACTCCGGCGATGCGGCTGCCCTCACCGCTGACGGGGATGTCCGAGTGCGTGGCGCTCACCGGTCAACCCCGCTTGTGGCTTCGAGCCACAGCCGGCGGCGGCTCACCGGTCCACCCCGCCGAGGATCGGGTCGACCATCGCCAGCGTCGCGATCAGGTCGGCGATGTAGGCGTCCTTGACCATCGGCGCGGCCGCCTGCAGGTTGACGAAGCTGGGGTCGCGCATGTGCACGCGGGCGGGCTTGGCGGAGCCGTCGGCACGGACGAAGCAGCCGAGCTCGCCGCGCGGTCCCTCGATCGGGTAGTAGGCCTCGCCCGGCGGCACCCGGAAGCCCTCGGTGACCAGCTTGAAGTGGTGGATCAGCGCCTCCATGCTGGTCGCCAGCTCGTGCCGCGGCGGCAGCGCGACCTTGCGGTCGGTGGTGATGTGCGGGCCTTCGGGAAGGCCTTCGAGCGCCTGCCGGATGATCTTCACGGACTCGTAGATCTCGGCGTGGCGGACGCGGAAGCGGTCGTAGTTGTCGCCGTGGCTGCCGATCGGGATCTTGAAGTCGAAGTGGTCATAGCTGGAGTACGGCTGCGCCTTGCGCAGGTCCCAGGGCTTGCCGGCCGCGCGCAGCAGTGGCCCGGTCACCCCGAGCGCCAGCAGCGTCTCCTGGTCGAGCGGGCAGATGCCCCGCAGGCGCGATAGCAGGATCTCGTTCTTCTCCAGCAGGTCGGCGTACTGGTCGGCGCGGGTCGGCATCTCGTCGAGGAACTTCGTCAGGCGCGCCGCGTAGCCGGCGGGGATATCCTCCATCACCCCTCCGACCTGGATGTACCGGGTGTGCATGCGAGCGCCGGAGGACATCTCGAACAGGTCGAGCACGGTCTCGCGTTCGCGGAAGCAGTACCAGAACATCGACATCGCGCCGAGGTCGAGCGCGCTCGTCCCGAGCCACACGAGGTGGGACATGATCCGGTTGAGCTCGAGATGGATCACGCGCAGGTACTGCGCGCGGGGCGGCACCTCGAGCCCGAGCAGCGTCTCGACCGCACCGCAGTACGCCATCGCGTTGAAGTAGTACGCCAGGTAGTCCATCCGCTCGATCACCGGGATGACCTTCCAGTAGGCCTTGTCCTCGGCGGTCTTCTCGATCCCGGTGTGGACGTAGCCGATCACCGGGCGGATGTCGCGCACGACCTCGCCTTCGAGCGTCGCGATCAGCCTGAGGACGCCGTGCGTGGCCGGGTGGTGGGGGCCGATGTTGAGCGTCAGCAGCTCGTGCGTCTCGCCCATCCCGGCGGACTCGGTCGACATCGTGACCGACTCCTCCTGGCGGCGGTAGTCGCTGGCGGTGCTCATGCGGGCGTCACTGCCACTTCCCGTACGACTGCTCTTCGTTGAACGTGAACAGCACCGGCTCGCCGCCGACCGGGAAGTCGCGGCGCTGCGGATGCCCCTCGTAGTCCTCGGGCATCAGGATCCGGCGCAGGTCCGGATGTCCCTCGAAGACGACGCCGAACATGTCGTAGCACTCGCGCTCGGGGAAGTTGGCGCCGGGGTACAGCTCGACGACCGAGGGGATCTGGGGCTCGTCGAGCTGTAGCCGTGCCTTCACCGAGATCCGATCGACCTGATCCATGTCGAGCAGCTCGTAGACGACCCCCAGGCGTGGCTCTTCCGGGTAGTAGTCGATGCCGTGAAGGCTCGCGAGGAAGCTGTAGCCACGGTCGCTGAGGAAGCCGAGCGCCTGACGGTTCTGCTGGGGGGCGATCCGCAGCTCGGCGCGCCCGCGGTGAAACCACGTGTCGATCACCGAGTCGGGGTGAGCGTCGCGGAGCTCTTGCGCGATCAGCTCGAGGCCGGTCGCGTCAGGCACCTGCCGTGTCTCCGTGCTTGAAGACGGCGATGTCGGCGGTGTCCAGGTCTGTCTGAACGTCCTCCGGGGCGCGGCCCGTGGGGCTGAGGATCTCCTCGGTGCCGATCGCGTCGTAGCGCTCGCGCCAGCCCTGCTTGGAGGTGCCCTGGACCTTTTCGCGGAGGCGCAGGATCCCGTGGGCGAGCGACTCGGGGCGCGGCGGGCAGCCCGGCACGTGCACGTCGATCGGCATGAACTTGTCGCTTGGCACCAACGCGTAGTTGTTGAACACGCCCATCGAGGAGCAGCAGGCGCCCATCGAGATTGCGTACTTGGGCTCCAGCATCTGGTCCCAGATGCGCCGCAGGATCGGCGCCATCTTGATGCTGACGCGGCCCGACAGGAGGATCAGGTCGGACTGACGCGGGGACGCCCGGAACGCCTCGAAGCCGAACCGCCCGATATCCATCCGCATGCCGACGATCGACATCATCTCGATCGCGCAGCAGGCCAGCCCGAAGGTCAGCGGGAAGAACGAGTTGCCGCGGGCCCAGGCGACCGCCTTGTCGAGCGTGGTCGTGACCACGGCTTCCTCCACGTAGCGCTCGAGCGCGTCACCCTCGAGCGCGCCGCGCAGCATGTCGCGGGCGAGCAGCTGGCGCGCGCGGAAGTCGGCGTTCGCCTGCGATGCGTCGCGCTCCGACGCGGGGAAGTCGGTCAGCGCCGAGGAGGTGGCCAGCAGCTCGCGCCTTATTTCCATTCCAGCGCTCCCCTGCGCCAGACGTACACGAACGCGACCATCAGCAGCGCCACGAAGGTGATCGTCTCGCCCAGCGCGAACCCTCCGAACGCCCGCAGCTGCACGGCGATCGGATACAGGAAGATCACCTCGATGTCGAACAGGATGAACAGCATCGCGATCAGGTAGAAGCTGATCCCGAAGCGGAAGCCCCGTTGGATCTCTGATGGCAGCCCGCACTCGTACGGAGAGTTGCGATTGCGGTTGGGACGGCTGCGGACGCCAGTGATCAGGTTCAGCACCGAGAACAGGGTGCCGACGAGGCCACCCAAGATCATGAACACGATCGCCGGCAGGTAGTCCCTGAGCACACCCGCGGTTATAGCACTGCGGCTGGCCCGGATGCGGCTTGTAACAGCCTGCTACTTGTTGCATTTGGAGCAATGTCTGCGGGGGTTTCCGAAGACTGATGGACGGCCGTCGGCGAGCCTGATTGGCTGCCTGCGAGGGCTGCGGAGAGGCGGCTGAAGGGGGCGCCTCGGGCGAGCGGATATCGTCCGCCGGGCCATGCCGGAAGTGCACCTCGTGTTCGGCGTCGCCGCGATCGTCGTGACCGGCGTCGCGGCGCTGCTGGGCGGCTGGTGCTGGTGGCGGTGGCGGTCGGGACGCTGGTTCTGGCCGGCGCTGCGCATCGCCCAGGCGACGGTCGTGCTGGAGGTGGCGCTTGGCGGCGTGCTCGTGCTGATGCACCACAAGGCGGTCAACCTCCACTACATCTACGGCGCGCTGCCGATCGTCGTGTCGTTCATCGCCGAGCAGCTGCGGATCAGCTCGGCCGAGACGATCATCGCCAGCCGTGGCTTCGAGTCGACCGAGGAAGTCGGACGCCTGCCGGCCGCCGAGCAGCAGCAGCTGGTCCGCTCGATCGTCCGCCGCGAGATCGGCGTGATGACGCTCGCGGCGTTCGTCATGTTCCTGCTGCTGGGGCGCGCGGCGATGGTCGTGCACTGAGGCAGCGCTAGGCGGCGGCGACCGAGCAGCGTGGCCCGCGGCCGAGCCGCAACGTGCTCCTGCGCGCAAATCACACCGTCCCAACGAGCATTGCGCGCCCGGACACGTTTTTCGTGCTCCTGCGCGCAAACTGGCGTCGGCCTGTCCACTTTGCGCGCTGGAGCACGTTTTGCTGAGTGCTCAAACAATGCAGTGCCGGAATGGTCAGCGCGCTGCACATCGCCCGTGCGAATCCAAGGCGGTCAGGCGTGCTCGGGAGGTGCAGCCGGTGGTGGCAGTCAGGACCTAGGCAACCGGTCAGGGGGCGGGCAGCTGGTGGTAGCGCCCCTCGAACCACAGCAGCGGCTCGCCGGCTCCGAGCGCCAGCTCGATCACCTCGCCGATCGCGATCGTGTGATCGCCGCCCGCCAGCAGCTCGCGCAGCTCGCACACCGCCCAGGCGATCACGCCGCTGATCACGGGCACGCCGCAGATCAGCTGATGTGGCACCTGCGCAAGCTTGTCGCTCTCGGGCGCCTTGCTGGCGAACAGGCGGGCGACGTCGCGCTGCTCCGCCGACAGAATGTTGACCGCGAACCTGCTCGTCTCCTCCACGATCGGCAGCGTTCGGGCGCTGTTCGCAAAGCAGACGAGCGTCAGCAGCGGATCCAGCGATAGCGAGCACAGCGCGTTGGCGGTCATCCCGCCTGACCCAGTCGTTCCGGCGGCGGTGATCACCGCCACGCCGGTGGCGAACCGCCCGAACACCTCGCGGAACAGCTCGGGGCTGGGGCCCCGCCTCGCGCCGGGCTCAGAGCTGGCCATCGCTGGGGTTATACACACAGGCGCGCGCGCCACCACCGCGGCAGCCGCATCGGGTGCCGCTCGCACGGCCGACCGTCGCGCCAGGCACATAACCGACCCCGGCGCCGGCCCCTTGGTTGCCGCCGTAGGAGGACGCTCGCGGGACCACTGGGCGAACGTCACAGTGGCCGGCGCCGGGGATGGGGAGATGTTCTGCGCCCGACGCCTCGCTCCTGCTCGCTGGTGGGCGGCGCGCCACTGGCGCGCCGCCCACCAGCGAAGCCGGTCGACCTCACTCGCGCCGCCCACCAGCGAAGTCCAGCCGGCGTCACTTCCGTATGATCGTGCGCGCATGAACCGGCCGCTCAGGGTTATCGTCCTAACCGCCGCCGCCGTCTGCCTCGCACTCGTCGCAGCAGCGTGCGGGACGCAGCGGATCAGCATTCCCAAGTCCGACCCGAACTACGCCCAGGACGTCGCCGCCGCGCATCTGTTCGCCGAGCGCTGCTCCGGCTGCCACACACTGTCGTTCGCGGCCACGCACGGCTCAGCCGCCAACCCGCGCACCGCGCAGGCGATCAACGGGCCGGACTTCGACGACCGCTGCGAGCGGCCGGCGATCCGCGTCCTGTATGCGATCGAGAACGGTGGCTTCTCCGGCGCGTACATGCCGCAGAACGTGTTCGTCGGACAGCAGGCACGCGAGGTGGCGGACTTCGTGGCTCGCTTCGCCGGTCGCGACGAGCCAAAGGAGCCGGGCGTGCCCACCTGCCAGTCGCAGGCGATCGGCACGCTGCCCACGCTTCCCAACGCCAGTGCGGTCGCCTCGACCGGCGGCGGCGCCGCCTCCCTGACGACCACCACCTCAGCCACGTTGACGCACAAGTCCGCGACGAGCAAGCACAAGTCCGCCGCTCGCAGCGCCGCTCACAAGAAATCCCACCGCAAGAAGAAGTAGCCCCTCTCGAGGGCTTCCGCAGGGCTGCGTGCTCGACATCAGGCTGATCAGAGCGGAGACAGATGCCGTTCGTCGGGCGCTGCGACGCCGTGGCGAGCGAGAGGCCGAGCTGGTCGACCAGCTGCTGGCGCTGGATCAGCGCTGGCGCGCGCTGACCACCGAGCTCGAGGAGCTCCGTGCTGAGCAGAACCGCGCCGGCAAGAGCCGGCGCGGGGCGCCCTCTCCGGAGGAGCGCGAGCAGCTGGCCGAGCTCGCCGCCCACGGCCGCGGACTGAGCGAACAGCTGACCGAGGTGGCCGGCGACCGCGATCGCCTGCTGGCGTCGCTGCCGAACCTCCCGGCCGAGGATGCGCCCGACGAGGACACCGTGCTGAAGCATGTCGGCGACGCCGGGCGGACCGGCCGCGACCACCTCGAGCTGGCCGGCCCGATGATCGACATCGAGCGGGCTGCCCGGCTGTCCGGCTCGCGGTTCGCGTACCTGCTGGGCGACCTCGTGCTGCTCGAGCTGGCGCTCGTGCACTACGCGATCGACAAGCTCGTCGGCGAAGGATTTGAGCCGGTGATCCCGCCCGTGCTCGTGCGCGAGCGGGCGCTGTACGGAACGGGCTATCTGCCCGACACCGAACAGCAGATCTACCAGCTGCGCGACGACGATCTGTACCTGATCGGGACCTCGGAGGTGGCGCTCGCCTCATTGCACAGCGACGAGATCCTCGACACGAGCACGCTGCCGAGGCGCTACGCCGGCCTCTCGACCTGCTTTCGCCGCGAGGCTGGCGCGGCCGGCAAGGACACCCGCGGGATCTTCCGCGTGCACCAGTTCGACAAGCTGGAGATGTTCTCGTTCGTCGAGCCGTCGGAGTCGCGGGACGAGCACGAGCGGCTGCTGGCGATCGAGGAGTCGATCTGCCAGGAGCTCGAGATTCCCTACCGGGTCATCAACATCGCGGTCGGCGATCTCGGCGCCTCGGCGGCCAAGAAGTACGACATCGAGGGGTGGCTGCCGGGCCAGGGGCGCTACCGCGAGCTGACCTCGTGCTCGAACACGACCGACTTCCAGGCACGTCGCCTCGACGTCCGCTACCGCGCCGCCGGTGGCAGGCCGGCGCACGCGCACACGCTCAACGGCACCGCCGTGGCGGTCGGCCGTACGATCATCGCACTGCTGGAGAACGGGCAGCAGGATGACGGCAGCGTCAGCGTGCCCGTGGTGCTGCAGCCCTACGGTGCGCCGTCGGCGCTGACGGCCAGCGCCGACGCCTGAGCGGGAGCGATCCGCAGCAGCAGCTCGCGACCGGCGCGGTGGTCGTGACGCTGGCGCGCGAGCAGCCGTCGCAGCGCGGCCGGGTCGGCCGCTTCGAGCTCGGTCAGGTCGAGCAGCACGATCGCGGGTGCACTCGCCAGCAGCTCGCGCTCGATCGCCCGCTCACTCTCGATGTTCAGGGCTCCGAACGGGAGCAGCTCGAGCCGGCCCGGCGCGGCCCGCGCTTCGACCACGAGGTCGCCGGCGACGCCGATCTCGATCCGCTCGGCGTGCGCTTCGCCATCAACCTCGGCCAGCAGCCGGAGAGCGTCGCCCATCGCAGCTTTGATTCGGGGACGAATAGTGATCTCCTGGCGTTGCAAGGTCGATCTCGTCGGTGCGTTGACTACACCCGGCCGCGGACGGCAACACTTGCCATGTCCGCACGGCACATCGCCCGGACGGCAGCACCATGCCCGGGAGACAACCGCGACCGCCCCCTTTAGCTACCCGCAAGCGGCCGCGTTGAATCACGACGGCCAGTCGCGTGATCGCTGGGGCGCGTCACTGATAGCGTTGTCGGCAGCGATGAGGCCCGCCGCAATCGCCGCCTCTGCGGCTGATGGCTTCTAGGTCGAGATCCGAGAAGACGTCCGTAGCACAGGTTGTCGGAGGCGTGAGCAGAAGCCATGAGGTCGATGACTGACGGCAGCAGCCGGTGGCTGTACGCGGCCGGCGCGGCGCTGGGGCTGACCGCCGCGACCGTGTTGATCGCGATGGCCGGGCGGGCGCCGCTGTCTCACGGGGCGAGGATCAACGCGGCCTCGGCACGCGCCCCGATCACGGGGCTGTTCGTGCTGCTGCTCGGCGCCGGCGTGATCGCGCTCGCCGGGCTCGCCGTGATGCTCGCGCCGAGCCGCCGTCGGCGCGACGATCTGCCGCAGCTGGTCCCGCGCGGAGTCCAGTCGCACTGGATCTGGAAGCTGCTGTCGGCGCTGTTGCTGCTGGCGCTCGGGGCGGCGATCGTGCTTGCGGGCGTGCTCGGATCGAAGCACTCGGCCGCGCAGCCGATCGTGCGGCTGCGCGGGATCGGCGCGCCGGCGCGCACGACTCCGACCAGCACGCCGTCGCCGGCAGGTCAGACGGGATTCGCGCTGCCGACGTGGCTGCCGTGGACGCTGGCCGGGATCGTCGCCATCGCCGCGATCGCGCTCGTGACCGTGCTGCTGCTGCGCCGGCGCCGGAGCGCCGCCGAGGAGCTGCCCGAGCGACGCGCGGCACGCTCCGCGGTCGACGCCGCGATTAGCGCCCTCGGCGGCTCCGACGACCCCCGCGGCGCCGTGATCGCCGCGTACGCCGCGATGGAGCGAACGTTCGCGGAGCGCGGCGTTCCCCGCTCGGAGGCCGAGGCGCCACGCGAGTACCTGCAGCGCGCGCTTGCGGCGGCAACCGGTGCCGGCGACCCGGCGACGACGGCACCCCCCGCCGTCAACGACGCGCGCACGCTGACGCAGCTGTTCGAGGAGGCGCGGTTCAGCGAGCACCCGATTCCCGAGCGGCTGCGCGAGCTGGCGCGCACGTCGCTGCACTCGCTGCGCACGGCGCTCGGCGCCGCCGACGTCGGATGACGCTGCTGGCCGAGATAGCCGTGATCGTGGCGGCGGCGATCGCCGTCGGCGTGTGCCTCGCGATGATCCCCAGGAGCGGGCACTGGCGGATCGGCCGCGCCATGGTGATGCAACCGTCCCCGCCCGACCGGCTGGCTCGCCTCGAGCAGCTGATCAACGCCTCGCAGATGAGTGCGTCGCAGGCGCACGCCTATCTGCGCCCGCTGCTGGCCGACGTCGTCGCGAGCCGGCTGGCTGCGCGTGGCCAGGCGCTCGGGCGGATGTCCGAGGAGGACAGCCGGCGGCTGCTGGGGGAGGAGCTGTGGGAGCTGGTGCGACCGGACCGACCGTTCCCCGAGGATCGCTGGAGCCGCGGCGTGTCCCCGCAACAGCTGGCGAGCATGCTGGACGTGCTCGAGCGCCTGTGAGCCGCCAGCCGGGGGTCTCCGCATGAACGACGCGCCGCCAGCCGGGGGATCACGCCTGAGCGGTGCGCCGCCAACCGGGGGTTCACGCCTGAGCGGTGCGCCGTCAACCGGGGGTTCACGCCTGAGCGGTGCGCCGTCGACCCGGATCGCGGGCCTGCTCGCGCTCGCCGGGACGGGCGTGATCGCCGGTCTCGCCAGCGGCCACCCCGAGCTGGCGGTGCTCGCGGCGCCGTTCCTCGTGCTCGTCGGCGTCGGTCTCGCGCTCGTGCGCCGGCCGCAGCTGGCGGCCACAATCGAGCTGCGGCGCGAGCGGGTGCTGGAGGGCGAGGGGACGCAGGTGCGCGTCGAGCTTCGCAACGACGGTGAGACGGGAGCCGAGCTCGAGCTCGAGCTTGCGCGCGCGGGCGCGCTCGCGGTCGACCCGGACGGCTCGACCGTGGTGCGGCTCGCGCGCGGCGACTCGGCCACGCTCGAGTTCACGGTCGTGGCGCAGCGCTGGGGCGCCCACGCCGTCGGGCCGCTGCTGGTGCAGGCGCGCGACCCGCTGGGGATGACGACCTGGACCGGCAGGCTCGGTGACCGGGTCGCGCTAAAGGCGTTCCCGCACGAACAGCGGCTGCGCGCGCTGATCATGACGACCCGCACGCAGCCGTTCGTCGGCACCCACGTCGCCCGCGCGCGGCGGGAAGGAATCGAGTTCGCCGACATCCGCGCGTTCGCGCCCGGCGACCGTGTGCGGCAGATCAACTGGCGGGCGACCGCGCGTCGCGGCTCGCTGTACGTGACCGAGCGCCACCCCGAGCACTCGTCCGATGTCGTCCTCTTGCTCGACACGTTCGCGGAGGCCCGTGGCGACGCCGGCGGCACACTCGACAGCTCCGTCCGCGCGATCGCCTCGCTCGCACGGTCGTACCTAGAGCGCCGTGACCGCGTTGGGCTCGTCGACTTCGGCGGTACCCTGCACTGGCTGACGCCGGCGTTCGGGACGACCCAGCTGTATCGGGTCATCGATGCGCTGCTGTCCAGCGAGATCGCGTTCAGCTACGCGCTGCGCGCCGTCGACAGCCTGCCCCGTCGAGTGCTGCCGCCGGGAGCCCTGATCGTCGCGATCACGCCGCTGCTCGACAACCGCTCGGTCCGCCTGATCACGGACCTGCACCGGCGTGGCGCCGACCTCGCGGTGATCGAGGTCTCGCCGCTGCCCCACTTCCCGCCCGCGACCAAGCCGTCGGAGCAGCTGCCCCGCCGACTGTGGCAGCTCGAGCGCGAGGTGCTGCGTGGGCGCCTGCGCTCGCTGGGGATCGGGCTGACGGTGTGGGATGGCGGCGACATGCTCGGACCCGAGCTCGAGGAGGTGAACGCATTCCGCCGCTCCACCCGGCACTCCGTGCGCGCCTGACCACCACCGCTGCCGCGCTCGCGCTGAGCATCGCGCTGGGGGCGCTGGTCGCCACCGACGCTGGC
>JASHQV010000337.1 GCA_030038955.1 Solirubrobacteraceae bacterium | reverse complement strand
GTCAGGAGCGGCTGATACCGTTGTCGGCGTCGCTTCGATGAACGACGACCCGTACCGAAGTAGCAGCGCGCGCCACGGCCGGCTCCAGCCTTCAGGGCGAGCTGAGCGGTGACCGCGCTGTACATCATCCTGACCGGGGTGCTGGTCCTGGTCAACGCGTTCTTCGTGATCGCGGAGTACGCGCTGGTCCGCTCGCGCCGGCCGCGGCTCGAGGCGATGGCCGAGGAGCAGACGCGTCAGGGACGGGGGGCGCGGCTGGCGCTGCAGCAGCTCGAGCACATCGGCGACTACCTGTCCGCCTGCCAGGTGGGGATCACGATGGCCTCGATCGGGATCGGCGCGCTGGGGGAGCCCGGCATCGCCCATGCGCTGGAGTCGATTGTCGGACGTCGCGCCGCCAGCGAGCTGGCGGTGGTCGCGTCGGTCGTGGTCGCCTACCTGCTGATCACCTTCTGTCAGAGCACGATCGGCGAGATCGTGCCGAAGCTCTACACGATCCAGCACGCGGAGGTGCTCGCTCGCCGGATCGCCCGGCCGATGCACTTCTTCGGGGTGGTCTTCCACCCGGTGATCTACGTCCTCAACGTCTCATCCGAGCGGCTCCTGCGGCTGATCGGCACCGACCCCGAGGCGGAGCCGGCAGGTGGCACGCCCGACGAGCTCAAGCGGATCATCGTCGAGTCCCAGACGGGCGGGCAGATCGACGCCGGCGAGGCCGAGATGCTGACCGGCGTCTTCCACCTGCACGAGCAGGAGGCGCGGCAGGTGATGACGCCGATCCCAGCGGTCGTGACCGTCGACGTGTCGGAGACGATTGGGGAGGCGCTGCGGCGCTGCGTGTCCACCGGCCACTCGCGGCTGCTCGTGACCGAGAACGGCAACCAGGACCAGGTGCTCGGAATCGTGCACGTCAACCAGCTCGTCAAGCTGCTGATGGCGAGGGGCGAGGACGCCTCGTTCGAGGAGCTGATCCGGGAGGCGCCGATCTTCCCGGAGACGAAGCCGCTCGACGATCTGCTGGCCGATCTGCAGCGCGAGCGCACCGAGCTGAGCATCGTCATCGACGAGTACGGGCGGACCGCCGGGATCGTCACGATCGAGGACATCATCGAGGAGATCGTGGGGGAGATCTCCGACGAGACCGATCCCGCCGGCGGCGCCGTGCGGCGGCTGGCCAACGGCGACTGGTTCGTGCGCGGTCACGTGGCGGTCACGGACCTCGAGGACTATGGCCTGCGACTGCCGGTTGACACCGACGCGTACAACTCGATCGGCGGCTTTGTGTTCGCGGAGCTGGGGCGGCTCCCCAAGCGGGGCGACGCGATCACGGCCAACGGCTACTCGATCCGCGTCGAATCGGTGCGCCAGAACCGGATCGAGGCCGTGCGCATCCGCGAGCGTCGCGAGCCGCCGGGCGCGGCGGTGGCGTGACAACGCTCGCTACATTCGTTACAATGCGTCCACTCAGGCAACCGGGTGCCACCGCCACACAGGCAAAGGCCCATTTCCCGGTGGTTGAGAGGAGAGATTGAAGCCGGCCCCCCGGGCCGGCTTCGCTATCCAGAGGAGGACCGGCCGGGCCGGTGCCGCGAGCGGCTGCGCGTCACGGGAAGCGGACCCGTCGCGGACGCTCACGACTAATTCTCCCGCAGAGCCTTAAAGGAAACCGGCCCGCCGGGGCGGGCCAGTTTCGCGCTTCTGGGGAGGAGGTGCTGCTATGAGGTACGTCGCACTGAGTAGATTGCTCCCAATCCCTCAATCGTCCTTAAAAAGTGGGTAGGTGGAAACGCAGAATTCAGTTCGCTGCCGCGAACGCACCGGCGGCGCTGGCGATCACGACGCTCACGCGGACTCGTCATAGGCGTAGAAGCCGCGCCCGACCTTCCGCCCGAGCGCGCCCTCGCGGACGAGCTCGCTGACCCGCTCTGGCACCGGCACGCCGATCTGCTCGCCGATCGCCTCGGCCACGTCCAGGCCGACGAAGTCCAGCAGCGCGATCGGGCCCATCGGCATCGCCGCCCCGAGCGTCATGCACTGGTCGACGGCCGACGCCTCGAGCCCGGTCGCAACCAGCAGCTCGACCGCCGTGAACAGGTAGGGGAACAGCAGCCGGTTGACGACGAAGCCCGGCACGTCCGGCACCTCCACGGCCGTCTTGCCGAGCGCCCGGCACAGCTCTCGGGTGCGCGCCCGCGTCTGCTCGGTGGTCATCGACGTGAACACCAGCTCCACCAGCTGCATGCGTGACACCGGGTTGAACACGTGCAGCCCGACGAACCGCTGGGGATGGCCGCTCGCCCGCGCCAGCTCCTCGATCGACAGCGACGACGTGGTCGTGGCGAGGATCGCGTCGGGCGCCTCGTGCTTGGCCAGCTCCCCGAGATCGGACAGCAGTGCGGACTTGCTGCTGTGATCCTCGACGATCGCCTCGACCAGATAGCTCGCGTCCATCAGCGCGCCGATGTCGGTCACGAACCGCACGCGGCCGGCGTCGGCTCCCTGCTCGGCGAGCCGCGAGCAGGTCTTCTCCACTCGCGTGCGTGCCCGGGCGCACGAATCCTCTGACCGAGCCCACAGGATCACGTCCATGCAGCTGCTGGCGACCGCCGCGAGCCCGCAGGCGATCGTCCCGGAACCGGCGATGCCGAGCGTCTCGTTCACGTCAGCCGTCTCTCCGTACCTGCTTACCTGCGAAAGCGAACACCTGGGCTTCGACAGTGTAGTTGTGGCGCGATCTAGGAGCCGGACCCCTCACAGGAGCCGCACGGCTCTCGCCAGCGCCCAGGTGCGGCGCGGCTCTCCGGGACCCGCCCGGTCAAGCCTCCTCGCGCCAGCGAAAGCCGGTCGCCGCGGGCGCTGGCCGCAGCGGGCTCGACGGCAGTCCCGCCGGCGGCTCCGTGAGGTTGTAGGCGGACGGCGCCAGATCGTTGGGCGTGTCCGGGTGGAACAGGGAGGCGAGGTACTGAGCCTGGCCGCGACCCGGCCCCAGCTCCGTCTGACCCCCGCCGTACGCGCCGATGCCGCGCTCGGCGCAGAAGTCGTAGGTCGCCATCAGCTTCGGCAGCGAGCCGATCCGCGAAGGCTTGATGTTCACCATTCGCGGCGTGAACGGGAGCGCCAGGATGTCGTCGACCGAGTGGATCACGGCGTCCCAGGTGATTCGCCGATGCTGGTCGGCCAGCACCGCGGCGGTCACGGGATCGACCACGTCCGGGTCCTCCAGCCAGGCGTCCGGAAATGCCTCAACCACCCGGCGATACAGCACCGGATCGGCCTGCTGGTCGACGATCGTCCCGTGATACAGGGCCTTGAAGTCGACCGAGTCGACGGCGCCGGTCCGCACCAGCGCGTCGATCAGCTCTGGCGTCCACGAGCTGGTCGCGTCGAGCTTGAAGCGCAACGACGGGTCAAGCGCCAAGCGCCTTTCGAGCGGCTCCATGCTGGGCGGCTCGCCAAGTCGCAGCGAGACCACGTAGCGCATCGGGCGGGGCGGCCGCTCGAGCAGCTCGTGCAGGGCGCGACCGGCCTGGCGCAGCGCGAGGTCGAGCGCGGCGCTGTGGAACGCCCAGATCCGGTACAGCCGGGACACGTCGCGCTGCGGCTCGACGCCGAACAGGTCGAGCGACTCGATCAGGCGGCAGAGCTCGCCCAGCGAGCGACGGCCGGCGAGCGGATGCACCGGCCCGGCCTGCTGCAGCGCCACGTGGTCGGCCTCGTCGTAGACGACGTCCTCGCCGACGCCCTCGTGGCCGCCGCCCTCGAGGTGGACGACGGTGGTGACGCGCTCGAACCCACTCGACACCTGCTGCCGCAGCTGCTCGTAGGAGTAGCGCTCGATCTCCACGGGCAGATCGGCGAGCGGGTCGAAGCTGGCCACGGGCGGGAGCATAAACGGGAGTGGTCGGAAGGCGGCGCCGGCGCCGGCGGACGATGGCCGCATGCCTGCCCCCGTTCGATGGCGACGGCCGCCCCGGCCGGCCGGGTCAGCCCCGGGACGGTTAGGATTGCCGCCGCGTGGACCTGAGGCTGTCACCGTCCGAGGAGGCGTTTCGCGACGAGCTGCGCGCCTGGCTGGCCGACAACCACCCGGGCCGCGAGCCCGCCGGCGACGTCGCCTCGTTCCGCTTCCGCCGCGATTGGCAGCGCCGCCTCAACGAGGCCGGCTGGGCCGGCGTCTCGTGGCCCAAGGAGTACGGCGGCCGCGGCGCGACGCTGATCGAGCAGGCGATCTTCAGCGAGGAGATCGTCCGCGGAAAGCTGCCCTCGCTGGCCAACGTGCTGGGCGTGGCGATGGGCGGTCCGACCGTGATCGCGCACGGCACCGAGGCGCAGAAGCAGCGTTACCTGCCCGCGATCCTGTCCGCCGACGAGATCTGGTGCCAGGGCTTCTCGGAGCCCGAGTCCGGTTCGGACCTGG
>JASHQV010000336.1 GCA_030038955.1 Solirubrobacteraceae bacterium | reverse complement strand
TCATCCAGCGAGAGGAACTCAGCTTTGCGCGCAATCCACCCGTCTACCAGCGGCTGATCTACGTTCCGGGTGACTTTGAACACGAGCTGCACTGGCAGCAGTTGGACGGCGACCACGACGTGTTCGGCGACGGCAGCGTGATCGTGTTGAGTACACCGGGACACACCCGCGGGCACCAGTCGCTGATGGTGCATCTCGCAGCTGGTCGGACGGTGATCCTGCTGGCGGACGCCGCATATCTTGTCTCGAAGATGCGCGATCGCGCGCTGCCCGCCGTACTCTGGAGCCCCGACGCGATCATCGCGAGCTGGAAGCGGATCGAGGCGCTCGAACGCGAACACGACGCGATGATGCTGGCGACGCACGACCTCGACTTTCGCGAGCGCGTGAAGCTTGCACCAGAGGCGTGGTACGAGTGACGCAGGCAGCGGCGATTCCCTCGCTCGGTGCGAACGCCGAACTCGTCAAGAACATCCAGGCGCGCGCGGCGATGATCCGGCGGGAGACGATCCGCCTGATCGGCGTGGCCAAGAGCGGGCACTACACGAGCGTGTTCTCTGCGGCCGAGATTCTGGCCGCGTTGTACTCGGGCGTCATGAGGATCCGGGATGACCCCAGCTGGCCTGAACGTGATCGGCTGATTCTCTCCAAGGGCCACGTCGCTGTTGGCGTCTACCCGCTGCTTGCCGAGCGTGGCTACATCGCGCCAGAGGTGCTCGACCAATACACGCGCCTCGGCAATCCGCTCGGGGATCACCCGGACATGCGCCGTGTCCCCGGAATCGACTTCTCCTCCGGATCGCTTGGTCATGGCCTGTCGGTGGGCGTCGGGATGGCGCAGGCCTCCAGGCTGCGGGCGTACGACCAGACGCGCATCTGGGTTTTGCTCGGCGATCAGGAGCTCAACGAGGGACAGGTCTGGGAGGCCGCGCAGGCTGCTTCTCACTTCCGACTCGGAAACGTCTGTGCGATCGTCGACCGCAACCAGATGGGCCTCGACGGACGCACCGAAGAGGTTATGTCGGTCGAACCGATCCGCGGGCGATTCGAGGCGTTTGGCTGGCGCGTGCTCGAGGTCGACGGCCACAGCCCAGCCGCCTTGGCTGCGACGCTGACGCACCTCCCGGCCCCGACGTCACCGCAGCCATTGTGCGTTATCGCGCAGACCATCAAGGGCAAGGGTCTCAGCTACATGGAGCTGTCGCGGGCCTGGCACCTCGGATACCTGGCTCCATCCGATGCTAAGCAGGCGTTACGGGAACTCGAACAGCTATGACGCGGTTCATCGCCAGCGAACCATCCGCCCCTGAAAGCTGGCACCTGGCCGATTCCGAGCGGATGAGCCATTCCGCTGTCGCGGGTTCGGTGCTGGCCGAGCTCGCTGAACGGGATCCACGCATTATCGTGCTGACCGCCGATCTAAAGCACTCGAGCCGGACCGTCGAGTTTGAGCGTCGGCATCCGGAGCGCTTCTTCAACGTTGGCATCGCCGAGCAGAACATGGTGAGCATGGCGGCAGGTATGGCGACCTTTGGTTTCGTCCCGTACGTGGCCACGTTCGCTGCCTACGCAAGCCTGCTGTGCTGCGAGCACCTACGCACCGACCTGGCGTACCCGGGACTGCCGGTGCGAGTGCTGGCGCACCACGCAGGGATCTCACTCGGCTTCTACGGCACGTCTCACCACGCCACCGAAGACCTCGGCCTACTGCGCTCAATCGCGAACATGACCGTCGTATGCCCGTGCGATCCCGCGAGCACGAGACGAGCGCTAACCGACACGCTCGACCACCCCGGCCCGGTCTATCTGCGCCTCGGGCGCGGTCGCGAGCCGGATGTCTACGGAACAGGCGCCCCAGGATTCGAGGTCGGCCGCCTCACCTGCCTGAGATCCGGCGATGATTTGACAATTGTGGCTAACGGCATCACCGTGCATGCCGCGTTGGACGCCGCAAAGCAGCTGGCTGACGAGGGTGTCCAGACGACTGTTCTCGATGCCCACACCGTTCGCCCGTTCGACGCCGAGGGCCTCTGTTCAGTAGCCGCCACCAGCCAGCACCTGCTCGTCGCCGAGGAGCACAACGTCGTCGGCGGAGTCGCCTCGGCATGTGCCGATGCGCTCGTCGACGCGGGCATTGACGGCGTCAGAATGGCACGCGTCGGTATGCCCGCGGACGAGTACGCGCTGATCGGGCCGCCAACGGCGTTGTGGCGGCATTACCGGCTGGATGCCCACGGCATTGCTGGCGCGGCACATGAGCTCCTCGGCTCTTAATCCAGGTGGTTGGCGTGGTCGCTTCGGACTGGCCCATCGAACAGCTCTTCGGCACGCTCGGTGAGACTCAGGCGCGTACGGCGAATGTGCGAGCGCTGCCGCTCGGCGGCATCGAGGGGATCGTGGCGCTCGAGCGCGTCGAGGATCGTCCGGTGCTCCATGTGGATGATCTCGAATGTGTGACTGTCGAAGGTGCTCACGTGCGCGCGGCGGTACTGCTGGGTCGTGTTCCAGAAGCCGTGGACCATTCGCAGCAGGCGTGGGAAGGGAGCGGCGTCGTAGCTGAGCAGGTGGAAGGTCCGGTCGTGCCGGATCCATGCCTGAAGGTCCTCCCGCGAGGCCTCAATCAGTGCCGCCAGCTCACGCAAGTCGGCAAGCTGCGAATCACTCAGCCGCGTCGCGCTGTCGGCGATCGCCAGCGGCTCGACCGCTTCACGGATCCGATACAGCTCGATCAGTTCGTTGAAGTCGAGCCGCGCCACCCGTGCCCCGCTGTGCGGCACCAGCGTCAAGAGCCCCTCGCTCTCCAGCTGGCGAAGGGCTTCACGGACGGGTATGCGGCTCGTCCCGAGTTGTTGAGCAAGCGTCTCCTGGCGAATCGGCGTCCCTGGGGCGAGGTGGCCGTCGAGGATCGCCTCGCGGAGCCGCGCAGCGATCG
>JASHQV010000335.1 GCA_030038955.1 Solirubrobacteraceae bacterium | reverse complement strand
TGGCCGATCCGCGCCACGTCAACGGCATCGGCAACATCGTGCCGGTCGTGACGGCGGCGACGCTGGCGGCCGAAGGTCCCACTTTCGTCGACACGATCGACCGCGTCGACGCGCTGCTGACGACCCGCGTGCTGCAGCAGCTGAACGCCGAGGCCGAGGTCCCGAACGCGGATGACGCAGCCGTGGCAAAGCAGTTCCTCGAGCAGCACGGGATCGTGACCTCGAGCTCGCCGTGAGGCGGCGCGACGCCGCTCAGTGCGGCTGCCCGGACACGCGCCTGCGGCCGGCCCGGTGCGCTCAGATGCCGCTCGAGCCGAAGCCGCCGTCGCCGCGGGTCGTGGGATCGAGCTCCTCCACCACCGCCACGGGCGCCAGCGTCACCGGCGCGACCACGAGCTGGGCGATGCGGTCGCCGGCCGCGACGGCATACGACTCGAGGCGGTCGGTGTTGAGCAGCAGCACTCGCAGCTCGCCCCGGTAGCCGGCGTCGATCAGGCCGGGGGCGTTGACTAGCGCGATCCCGTGGCGGGAGGCGAGTCCCGAGCGCGGCAGCACCAGGCCCGCGTGGCCCTCGGGGATCGCGACGGCGATGCCGGTCCGGACCGCGAGTCGCTGCCCCGGCGCGAGCTGCGCGGGCTCGAGCGCGTGCAGATCGAGACCGGCGTCGTCGGGATGGGCGCGGCTGGGGACGGTCGCGCGGGGATCAAGCCGCCGGATCCGCAGGACGCACAGCTCGGCCACGAGAAGCTCGCAGGTGCTTCCGCGACGACCGCGCTAGGCCCGCTGTCTGGCCAGCGCGAACGGCGCGTAGCGGGCGGCCACCGGTGGCGGTAGGCGGACCGATACGCGCACGCCCTCGGGCGTGTCCTCGCGCACGAGATCGCCGGCCAGCCCGTGCAGCTCCGCCACCCGTCCGCCCTCGTCGTAGGGGATCAGCAGCTCCAGCTCGCGCAGCGTGCGGGCGAGCTCCTCGTCGATCCGCAGCTTCAGCTGGTCCAGCCCCTCGCCGGTCACGGGCGAGACGAGCACGGCCTCCGGATGGCGATTGCGCAGCTGCTGCCGGCACTCGGGAGTCAGCAGGTCGCTCTTGGCGAGCACCAGCACGCGCGGCGCCTCGTCGGCGCCGATCTCGCTCAGCACGTCCTCAACCGCGCCGAGCATCTTCGCCAGCTCGTGTTCGGGCGCGGATGCGTCGGCGACGTGCAGGATCAGGTCGGCCCTGCGGGTCTCCTCTAGGGTCGCGCCGAACGCCTCCACCAGCTGGTGGGGCAGCTTGCGGATGAAGCCGACGGTGTCGGTCAGCAGGCAGTCGCGGCCGCCGGTGTGCAGCACCCGCGTGGTCGGGTCGAGCGTGTGGAACAGGCGGTCCCGGACGCCGACGTCGGCGCCGGTGAGCGCGTTCAGCAGCGTCGACTTGCCCGCGTTCGTGTAGCCGGCCAGCGCCACGTGCGGCAGCTGCGCGCGCTCGCGCTCGGCTCGCATCACCGAGCGGTTCGAGCGGACGTGGGCGAGCCGGCGCTGCAGCGTGGCGATCCGGTTGTGGGCGAGGCGCCGGTCGGTCTCGATCTGCGTCTCGCCCGGGCCACGCGTGCCGACGCCGCCGCCGAGCCGCTCGAGGTGCGACCACAGGCCGCGCATCCGCGCCAGGTTGTAGCGCAGCTGTGCCAGCTCCACCTGCAGCTTGCCCTCGGCGGTGTGCGCGTGCGCCGCGAAGATGTCGAGGATGATCGCGGTGCGGTCGATCACCGGGACGCCGAGCTGCTCCTCGAGGTTGCGCTCCTGGCGAGGAGTGAGCTCGTCGTCGGACGCCAGCAGGTTGGCGTCGGTGCGGGCGATCTCGGCCTTCACGTCGGCGAGCTTGCCGGGGCCGAGATAGGTGCCAGGGTGCGGATGGTCGAGTCGCTGCAGGACGCCGCCGACGGCAGCGACGCCGGCCGTGCGCAGGAGCTCCTCGAGCTCGATCAGCTCTTGCTCGTCGCCGGCGGCAAGCGCCGCCACCATCAGCGCCCGCTGGCGGGCCCGGCCGGCGGCCGGCTCGCTGCCATTGGTCGTGTGGGTGGCGCGAGCTTCGCGCGTTGGCTGCACGCCTGAGATGGTAGTCGGCGGAGAGGCGGTGCTTATAGCTGGCGAATCCGTTCGACCGCCTCGAGCAGGCGATCGTCAGGCGTCGTCAGCGAGATCCGAAAGAAGCCCTCGCCGCTGGTGCCGTAGGCGCCGCCGGGCGAGATCACGACCGCGGCTTGCTCGAGCACGTGCTCGCAGTAGGCGGCCGAGGAGTCGAACCCGGGCGGGATCGGCGCCCACACGTAGATCGTCCCCTTCGGCGGCGTAACCTGCACGCCGGCTTGCGCGAGCGCCGCGCAGACGAGGTCGCGGCGGCGCTCGTAGATCACGTTCATCGCCGCCACGTCGGCGTCCAGCTCGGGCTGCAGCGCTGTCACCCCGGCGAGCTGGACGGCCTCGAACAGCCCCGAGTCGATGTTCGACTTGAGCCGCCAGTAGGCGGCGATCGCGGCGGCGTTGCCGACGATCGCGGCACACCGCCAGCCGGTCATGTTGTAGCCCTTGGACAGCGAGAACACCTCGACGCCCACGTCCTTGGCGCCGGGGGTCGACAGGAACGACGGGGCCACGTAGCCGTCGTAGGTCGTCTCGCTGTAGGCGTTGTCGTGCACAGCGAGGATGTCGTGTGCGCGCGCAAGCTCCACGACCTCCGCGAACAGGCCGTCGGGGACGACCGCGCCGGTCGGGTTGTTCGGGTAGTTGAAGAACATCAGCCGCGCACGCTCGAGCGTCGGCTCGTCGATCGCGGCTAGGTCGGGGGCGAAGCCGCGCACCGGCAGCAGTGGCATCAGCACGGGCTCGCCGCCGGTCAGCAGCGGGCCGCCGGTGTACACCGGGTACCCGGGGTCGGCGGCGAGGGCGACGTCGCCGGGGTCAAGGAAC
>JASHQV010000334.1 GCA_030038955.1 Solirubrobacteraceae bacterium | reverse complement strand
TGGCGATCGAGCAGCTGTCGGACTTCGAGCCGAAGGGCGCGACGTGCCGCGCGTTCGGGGTCTACCACCCGGGCGGCTTCCCGCAGCGGGCGCTCGTGATCGTCGGGGCGGATGCCCGCGTGCTATGGAGCTACCAGGCCGCATCCCCAGGCGACCTTCCAGGCGCCAACCTGATCTTCGACGCCCTCGCCGCCGCGTCCGCTGCGTGAGCTGAGAGGCGAGCGGTGGGAGCTGGGGAGAGCGACCTCGGCTCGGCGCCAGGGCGCGAGCCGGCGGCGACTCCCGGGCTGGGATCGGTGCCGGGGCGCGAGCCGGCGGCGGCTCCCGGGCTGGGATCGGCGCCGGTGCCCGATCCGGGCCGGGACGATCACGTCCGCGGGCCCGATGCCGGGCCGCTGCTGATCGAGTACGCGGACTTCGAATGCCCGTACTGCGCCGCGCTTGACGCGCGCCTGACGGGTCTGCCGATCCGTCGCGTGTTCCGCCACTTCCCGGTGCGCTCCTCGCACCCGCGGGCGTGGGCGGCGGCGGGCGCGGCGGAGGCGGCGGCGGCGCAGGGCCGCTTCTGGGAGATGCACGACTCGCTGTTCGGAGACCAGGCCCACCTCGAGGACCCGCACCTGTGGCGGCGCGCCGCCGCGCTCGGTCTCGACCTCGAGCGGTTCGACGCCGAGCGGCGGGCGCCGGCGGTGCTCGAGCGGGTGCAGCGGGACTTCCGCGCGGGCGTCCGCGCCGGGGTGGTGACGACGCCAACCGTGTTCGTCGCTGGTCGCGCCTACGTGGGCGCGGCGATCGTCGAGCTGCTGGCGACGTTTGTGGCCGACTGAGCCGTGGGAGGGGCGATTTTTCGCCTGTTCGCGACGCTGACGAGCAGCTGACGCCGGCGAGGGGGGCGAAAAATCGCCCCCCAAACGCTCTTATCTAGATGACCTGTGGATGCAAATGAGTCTATGGACCAATTTCCATCCATCGATCGACGAATTGCGGCGATCGCGACGCGCCAGGGAGGCCACGTCCACCAGCTGCAGCTCAGCCACCTCGCCCTCGATGCCAGCGCGATTCATTATCGCGTGAAACAGGGCTTTCTGATCCCTGTGTACCGCCGCGTCTACGCCGTCGGCCACCTCCCGACCGAACCCCATGACCGCGCCAAGGGCGCGCTGCTCGCCGCCGGCCCCCGCTCCGCCCTGAGTCACGACTCCGCCGCCAGCTACTACGGCGTCTGGAAGCGGTGGCGCCTTCCGCTGCACCTCACGGTCGCGACCGACCGACGCCTGCGAGGCGTCGTCATCCACCGCAACCGCCGGCTGCTGCGGTCGGACATCTGGACCCCCGAGCCCGGCCTGCGCATAACCAGCCCGGTCGTCACGCTGCTCGACATCGCCCCGCGCCTGTCGGAGCGACGCCTGCGCAGGGCGATCAACGAGCTCCGCCTCGCGCACCAGATCGGGCTGCAGCAGCTCGAGCTCACCGCCGCAAGGTTTCCGCGCCATCCCGGTCTGCGTCGGCTGCTGGCGATCGTCGGGACCAGCCAGCACCAGCCGACGCGATCGGGCTGGGAGGACGAGTGGCCGGCGTTCGCGGCCAAGTACGGCCTGCCCGCCTACACGATCAACGAGCTCGTCGCGGGGGCCCGCGTCGACGTGCTGTTCACCGAGGAGCGGGTGATCCTCGAGCTCGATGGCTGGGAGACCCACGGGACGAAGGCCGCCTTCACCGCTGACCGCAAGCAGGATGCGACGATCCTGGCGCGTACCGGCATGCCGACCGTGCGGATCACCTACGAGGGCTTCCATCAGCGCCCCGCGAAGGAGGCCGAGCAGCTGCACGCGATCCTCGCGCGGCGGCGGCTGGGGCTGCGGCTACTCGCCGGCGTGCCGGCCGGCTGACGCCGGGCCACTGTGGCGGTCACCGGTCGCACCGGAGCCCCGGCCGGCCGAAGCACCCGCGTGACCGCCGAGGTCGGCGACCGTCGGCGTCCGTCCGGTGAGCGGCACCAGGTGCTTTGGCGTCGAGATCGCCGCCGTGACCAGCGCCAGGTGGCGCTCGAGCAGCTCCGGGCTGCCCTCGAGCTCGGACGCCGCCGAGCAGACGCCCTTGATCAGCAGCATCACGTCGATCGAGCCGACCTCTGGCCGCACGGTGCCCGCCCGCTTTCCCCGGTCGAGCAGCTGGTCGAGCAGCGCCAGCAGCTCACCGTGCACGGCCTTGATCTCAGGATGCGAGAGGAAGGCGTCGGAGACCGCCTCGAGCAGCTCGCGCTCCCGGCGCTGGCGGTGGACGATCTCGCCGAGGAAGGCGAACACCGCGGTGCCGTCCTCGTCGCTCCGCAGCAGCCCCCGCCCGTCGGCGATCGCCGCCTGCATCTTGGCGACCACGACCGCGGCGATCAGGTCCTGCTTGGTGGGGAAGTGGCGGAACAGGGTGCCACGGCCGACACCGGCGCGCACCGCGATGTCGCCGACGCCCGCATCGAGCCCGCGTTCGCCAAACACCTCCACGGCCGCGGCCAGCAGCCGCTGACGGTTGCGGGCGGCATCGGCGCGCTGGTGTCGTTCGATCGTCGACATCTCACGCATATTGTGACCGCCGACGGCGTCAGCTCGCCACCGGCGCGCTGAGAGGTCGTCACTGCGCTGCAGCGTCATGTCGCCACCGGCACCGCCGAGGCGTCGAGCTCGATTCCCGCCAGGTGCCGGCGGCGCAGGAGCAGCGCCAGCATCAGCGCACCCGCACCGAGCATCACGGCGGCGGCCACGAACGCCGCGTGATAGCCGGACACGGTCGCCGTCACCAGCCGCTCGGGCGAGACCGCGCCGCCGAGCGAGCGCACCGCCGACGATGTCTGGTCGGCCGCCAGCGTCGACAGGATCGCCAGGCCGAGCGCGCCGCCCACCTGCTGGGCCGTGTTGAACAGCCCCGAGGCGAGCCCCGCGTCGCCGCCGCCGACGCCGCCGGTGCCCAGCAACGTGATCGGCACGAATGTCAAGCCCATCCCGAACGACAGCGGCAGCAACCCCGGCAGGAGATCGGCGGCGTAACTGCCGTGGACCGCCGGGACGCCGGTCAGCACGACCATCCCGACGGTCGCCAGCGCGATCCCGAGTCCGGCGACGTTCCTCGCGCCGAGCCGGCCAACGAGCTGCTGGGCGACGCCGGCGCCGAGCATGATCCCGCCGGTCACCGGCAGGAATGCGAGACCGGCGTGCAGCGCGCTGAAGCCGAGCACGTCCTGCACATACAGCGAGACGAAGAAGAACATCCCGAACAGCCCCGAGGCGACCAGCAGCATCACGGCGTCGCCGACCGCCAGCGAGCGCACCCGGAAGATGCTCGGGCGCATCAGCGGCGCCGGGCTGCGCCGCTCGATGCGGAGGAACGCAACCAGCAGCACGACGCCGGCGAGCAGCACCCCGAGCGTCCGCCCGGAGCCCCAGCCCCACGCCTGCGCCTTGATGATCCCGAAGACGATCGCGACGAGTCCGGCGGTGACCGTCACGGCGCCGGTCAGGTCGAACGAGCGGTGCCCGAGATCGGCGCGCGACTCGGGGACGAACCGCAGCGCCAGCAGTACCGCGACGAACCCCACCGGCACGTTCACGAAGAAGATCCACTGCCACGAGGCAAGCGAGGTCAGGGCGCCGCCCAGCAACAGCCCGACCGCCGTGCCAGATGCGGCGATCGCGCTCCACACGCCAAGCGCCCGCGTCCGCTCGCCCGGCTCGGTGAACGTGGTCGTGATGATCGACAGCGCGGCGGGGGAGACGAGCGCGCCGCCCAGACCCTGCAGGCCGCGGCCGCCGATCAGCATCGCCGACGAGCTCGACAGGCCGTTGAGCAGTGACGCGAGCGAGAACAGCGCCACGCCAGCGAGGAACAGCCGGCGCCGCCCGAGCAGGTCGGCGGCACGGCCGCCGAGCATCAGGAAGCCGCCGAACACCAACGTGTAGGCGTTGATCACCCAGGCGAGGTTGGCGGTGGAGAAGTGCAGGCCTCGCTGGATCGAGGGCAGCGCGACGTTGACGATCGTCGCGTCGAGCACGACCATGAACTGTGCGAGGCAGGCGATTACGAGGATCAGCCAGCGGTTGCCGACGGCGGCGTTGTCGTCTTGCATGTGGACCTCCAGGTGGGCCAGACAGGAACAGGACTGTGCGGTCCGCTTAAGCTAGCACAACCGGACCACATGGTCCTCTTATCCTCCGGCGCCGCCCACTTGGGGTAGGGCGGCACCGCCCCGCGCGGGGCGGTGGGCGCCTCAAAAGCCCTGCGCCTGCTGAGCGATCCCGGCAAACCCGCTAGGATCATTCCGTTCGGAGCAAGAGATAGAGAAAAGCGAAGGGACTCCGCCGACCGACGGGCGGAGCAGAAGGGAACTGAATATGTCTGACGCCGTTACGCGCGTGTCCGTGGAGATCGAGGGCAAGGAGATCTCATTTGAGACGGGCAGGCTGGCCAAGCAGGCCTCCGGCGCCGTGCTCGTCCGCTCGGGCGACACGATGGTGCTCTGTACCGCGACCGCGGGGGAGGTCCGAGACGTCGACTTCCTGCCGCTGACCGTCGACGTCGAGGAGCGGATGTACGCAGCCGGGAAGATTCCCGGCTCGTTCTTCAAGCGCGAGGGACGCGCCGGGGAGAAGGGCATCCTCACCGCCCGCATGATCGACCGGCCGATCCGGCCGCTATTCCCAGACGGCTGGCGCTACGACACGCAGCTGGTGGCGATCCCGCTGTCGATCGACCACGTGCACCCGTATGACATCCTCGCGATGAACGGCGCCTCGGCGGCGCTGATGATCTCCGAGATCCCGGTCCCGACCCCGGTTGGCGCGGTCCGTGTCGGCAAGGTCGACGGCAACTTCGTGGTCAACCCCGACGAGACCGACCTGGTCGACAACACCGATCTCGATCTGACCGTGGCCGGCACCGACGACGCGATCCTGATGGTCGAGGCCGGCGCCAACGAGATCCCCGAGGCGGAGATCCTCGACGCCCTCGACATCGCCCACGAGGCGATCAAGCGGCTGTGCGCCGCCCAGCACGAGCTGCGCGCGAAGGCGGGCAAGGAGAAGCTCCAGGTCGAGGTGCCGGAGGTCAACCCCGACCTGTACGCGCAGATCCGCGGTTCGCACGGCGCTGCGCTCGACGAGGCCACGCAGATCGAGGACAAGCTCGAGCGCCAGGCTGCTTGCAGGCTGATCGAGGAGCAGGTGCTCGCTCAGTACTCGGGCGAGCCGACCGCCGAGACCTACGCTGCGTACCGCGAGAATGCCCAGCGGGCGTTCGACAAGCTCGAGAAGACGCTGATTCGCGAGCGGATCGCCGTCCACAAGAAGCGCCCCGACGGCCGCGGCCAAGAGGAGATCCGGCCGATCTCGATCGAGGTCGGCGTGCTCCCGCGCACGCACGGCTCAGCGCTGTTCACGTGCGGCGAGACGCAGGCGATGAGCGTCGTCGCGCTCGGCACGACGCGCGAGGAGATGCGCCTCGACACGCTCGGTCTGGAGACCGCGAAGCGCTACTTCCACCACTACAACTTCCCGCCGTTCAGCGTCGGCGAGGCCGGCCGGCTCGGGGGTCCCAAGCGCCGCGACATCGGCCACGGCGCGCTCGCCGAGCGGGCGCTCGTGCCGATGGTCCCGAGCCAGGAGGAGTTTCCCTACACGATCCGCGTCGTCTCGGACATCCTCGAGTCGAACGGCTCTTCCTCGATGGCGTCGGTGTGCGGCTCGACGCTCAGCCTGATGGATGCCGGCGTGCCGCTGAAGGCGCCGGTCGCTGGCATCGCCATGGGCCTGATCAAGGAGGGGGACGACTACATGATCCTCACCGACATCGCTGGCGTCGAGGACCACCTCGGCGACATGGACTTCAAAGTGGCGGGCACCGAACGCGGCATCACCGCGCTGCAGATGGACATCAAGATCGGCGGCGTCACGTTCGAGATCCTGCGCGACGCACTGGCGCAGGCGAAGCTTGCGCGGACGACGATCCTCGGCAAGATGCACGATGCGATCCCGCACCCGCGCGCCGAGCTGTCGAAGCACGCGCCGCGGATCAGCACGATCAAGATCGACCCCGAGAAGATCGGCCTGCTGATCGGCAAGGGCGGCGAGACAATCCGCGCCCTGCAGGAGGAGTTCGAGTCGCAGATCGACGTCAACGACGAGGGCCAGGTGCTGGTCTACGCCTCCAGCGGCGAGCTCGGCGACGCGCTCGTCGACCGGATCCGCTCGATGACCAAGGAGGTGGAGGTCGGCGACGAGTTCACCGGCAAGGTCGTGAAGACGACCACGTTCGGCGCGTTCATCGAGCTGGCCAAGGGCACCGACGGGCTGCTGCACATCTCCAACGTCGCCCCGGGTCGCAGGATCGCCTCGGTCGAGGAGGTGCTCGACAAGGGCGACGAGCTGGC
>JASHQV010000333.1 GCA_030038955.1 Solirubrobacteraceae bacterium | reverse complement strand
GAGGATGACAGAGATTGGCCTGCACCAAGGCAGGCCAATCTGCTAGAAGTGGCAGTGTGAACGGCGTCACGGCAACGCGGCTGGCCCGCGAGCTCGGTACCTGGCACGACCGGGGTGCGAGCAACGAGCGGCTGGCGGCGACGATCCGCTCGCTGATCCTCGACGGCCGCGTCGGCCTGCAGACGCGCCTGCCCGCGGAGCGCGCGCTGGCGGGCGCGCTTGGCATCAGCCGGGCCACCGTCACCGCCGCCTACACTCGCCTGCGCGACGAGGGATACCTCGCGAGCCGCCACGGTGCCGGCACCTGGGCGACGCTCCCCGCCGGCCACCGCGCTGCCGCTGATGCGGTGCTGCCCGCCGAAGGCTTCGACCTGCGAATCGCCGCGCTTCCCGCGCCTCCCCTGCTCGCGGAGCTTGCCGCCGACGCGGCTGCGGAGCTGCCTCGCTGGTTGGACCAGCACGGCTACGAGCCGCTTGGCCTGCCGCCCCTGCGGACCGCGATCGCGAGCCGATTCAGCTGGCGAGGCATGACCACGGGCCCCGAGCAGATCCTCGTCACGAGCGGCGCGATGCACGCGCTCAACCTGACGATCGGGACGCTGCTGCGACCCGGCCACAGGGCGATCGTCGAGGTCCCCTCGTATCCCGCCGCACTGGACGCGCTCCGCGCCGCCGGTGCCCACCTGCACGCGGTGCCCGTCGACGCGAGCGGCTGGGATCTGGCATCGATTGCGGCTGCCGCCAGCGACGGCGAGGGAGGACTCGCGTATCTGGTGCCTGACTTCCAGAACCCGACCGGAGCGCTGATCGACGCCCGCTCGCGTCGCCGTGCGCTGCGCAGCCTGGCCCAGTCGGGATGTCAGATCGTGGTCGACGAGACGTTCGTCGAGTTGAACCTGGACCAGCAGCCGATGCCGCCTCCCGCGGCCGCTCTGTGCCCGGCTACGATCACGATCGGATCACTCGACAAGGCTGTCTGGGGCGGACTCCGGATCGGTTGGATCCGGGCCGACCCGCTGCTGATCAGGCGGCTCGCCCAGGCCCGCGCAACGACCGACCTCGCGAGCCCGGTGCTGGAGCAGCTGCTGGCGACCCGCGTGCTCGAGCAGCTCGACGGCCTGCTGGCCGATCGCTGCGCGCTTGCGGCGACCCGCCGCACGGCGCTGCTGCAAGCGCTCGACGCGCAGCTGCCTAGCTGGCGCTACGTGCGCCCGCCGGGAGGACTGTTCGTGTGGGCCGAGCTTCCGCAAGCGAGCAGCACCGCGCTCGCGGTCCGGGCGCAGGAGCACAACCTCTACCTGACACCGGGGCCACGGTTTGGCGGCGCCGGCCTCTTGGAGCGCTTCCTCCGGCTCCCGTTCACAGTGGCGCCCGAGCAGCTTCGACAGGCCGTCGCCACACTCTCCCGGCTCACCTCCGAGCAGGGCGCCGCGGCTGCCCCCAGCCTCGATCCGGGCTACGTCGCGTAGCAGGGCAACCGGTGGTCACGCCGAGGGCGTCAGCAGCCTCGTCCGCTCCAGCGGCAGGCCGTGCGGAGCGCCCGGTCGCGCCGCCAGCACCTGATAGATGCTGAGCTCGCCGTCCTCGAAGCCGAGCGCCGAGGCGATCATGTACAGCCGCCAGACGCGCTCGCGTTGCGACCCGACTTCGGCGATCGCCTGCCCGCGGCTGGCCTCCAGGTTCGCGGCCCAGCGTCGCAGCGTCAGCGGGTAGTGATCGCGTAGCGACTCGACGTCGCGGAATTCGAAGTGGAGGCTCTGCATGATGGCGAGAATGTCGGTGACCGGATGCAGCTCGCCATCCGGGAAGACGTAGCGAGCGATGAACGGGTCCGGCTTCGGCGGATGGGGCGCAAGCCTCGTGATCCCCTGGTTGAGGAACAGCCCGCCGGGGCGCAGCAGCTGCATCACCGTCTGCACGTAGTGGCCGAGCTGGTCGCGTCCCACGTGTTCGTACATGCCGACGCTCGCGATCTTGTCGAACGGCCCATCCTCGATCTCGCGGTAGTCCTGCACTCTGACCTCGACGCGGTCCGCCAGCCCCAGCTCCGCAATCCGTGCACGCGCGAACTCGGCCTGCGGCTCGGACAGTGTCACCCCGAGCGCGTGCACGCCGTGGTGCTGGGCCGCGTAGATCAGCAGCGACCCCCAGCCGCAGCCGATGTCGAGCAGGCGCTCGCCGTCCCGCAGCGCGAGCTTGCGGCAGATCAGCTCGAGCTTGCGCTGTTGGGCGGTTTCGAGCGTGTCCTCGGGGCGGGCGAAGTACGCACACGAGTAGACCATCGTCGGCCCCAGCACCAGCCTGTAGAAGCGGTTGGAGACGTCGTAGTGGTGACGCACGGCGTTGCGGTCGCGGGACAGCGACCGCAGCCGGCCACCGATCCGCGCCTCCACTGCCGGCACCCGCGCAGGGCGCAAGCCGCGGACGCCAACCGCCTTCAGCGCCGCGAGTGCGAGCCGGGCGCGGTCGCGCGCCGACACGCGCACGCCAGCGAACGCGTCGCGGGTTCGCAGCACCGCCTCGAGGTCGCCCTCGACGTCGAGCGAGCCGTCGACCCACGCGCGCGCCAGCCCGAGCTGTCCCGGCGCGCGCAGAAGCTGCATGACGGCCGCGGGATCCCGGAACACCACCGTCGCCCGGCGATCCGATGCCAGCTCGCTTCCATCCCAGAAGCGGACTGTCACCGGCAATCGCGACAGGCGTCCGTTCGCCACCCCGCCGAGCGTCTGCACGACGAGCGCGGCGACCCCCCGCGGCCGGTCGGACTCGCCGCAGACGTGCGCGCCGCGGCGCCGCACATGCGGACCGCTGCGCTTCCGCGACGTGCCTACATGCGTCGTTGCACGCTCACTCTCCACCGCCTCAGAAGTTACCTCACATCGCTCGGGATCAGCGGGTTGCGCGGCGGGCGCCGTGAGCGGTTCAATAGCCGAAACCAGCCACTGAGGGAGCGCCATGAAGCGATCGACCGAGCACGTTCTGACGACCCATACCGGCAGCCTGCCGCGTCCGCCGGCGCTGCTGGAGACGCTGCAGCGACGCGATCGCGGCGGCGAGCAGGACCCGTCGCTGGCCCAGCAGGTGCGTGACGCGGTGGCCGATGTCGTGGGCCGCCAGGCGCGGGCCGGCGTGACCGTCGTCAACGACGGCGAGGCGGGCAAGATCGGGTACTCCACGTATGTGAAGGAGCGACTGGACGGCTTTGGCGGGGAGGGCGGCATGATCGCGTTGCCGGCAGACCTGCTCGAGTTCCCCGATTACATGCAGCGTGTGATGGGCGGCCTGGACTTCGCGATGCCGGCCTGCGTGGGAGAGGTCTCCTACCGGGATCTCGACGCAGTCCGTACGGACATCGCCAACCTGAAGGCGGCCGTGGCCGGCGCGGAGGTCGAGGACGCATTCCTGACGGCGGCGTCGCCGGGCGTGATCTCCGTGTTCTTGCAGAACCAGTACTACCCCAGCCACGAGCAGTACATCGCGGCGCTGGCGGACGTGATGAAGGCCGAGTACGACGAGATCCACGGCGCCGGTCTGGTGCTCCAGCTCGACTGTCCGGACCTCGCGATGACCCGCCACATGAGCGCCGACGAGAGTCTCGAGGAGTTTCGCCGGCGGGCCGCGCTGCACGTCGAGGCGATCAACCACGCCACCCGCGACATACCTGCCGATGACATGCGCATGCACCTGTGCTGGGGCAACTATGAGGGTCCTCACAATCACGATGTGCCGTTGCGGGAGATCATCGACATCGTCCTGCAGGCGCGCCCGGCGGCGATCTCGTTCGAGGCCGCCAACCCGCGGCACGAGCACGAGTGGACGGTGTTCGAGGACGTCAAGCTGCCCGACGGCAAGGTGCTGATCCCGGGAGTGCTGGACTCGACCACCAACTACGTCGAGCACCCCGAGCTGGTTGCCCAGCGCATCGTCCGCTACGCGCAGCTGGTCGGCCGCGAGCGCGTGATCGCGGGCAGCGACTGCGGCTTCGCGACGTTTGCCAGCTTCCTCGCGATCGACCCGGGGATCACCTGGGCGAAGCTGCAGGCGATGGCGGAGGGGGCCAGGCTCGCGTCGGCGCGGCTCTGGTAGGGGCAGGCAGCTGCTTGACTGAGTCGCTGTGAGGAGCTCGTGAGAGCGATCGTCTACGAGCAGACGCGCCGGGTTGGCGTGCACGACGTCGAGGACGCCGTGCTCGAGGATCCGACCGACGTCGTCGTGCGAGTCACCTCGAGCGCGATCTGCGGCACCGACCTGCACATGTACGACGGGCGCACCGGCGCCGAGCCGGGCTTGGTGATCGGGCATGAGCCACTCGGCGTGGTCGAGCAGGTGGGCGACGGTGTCAGTCTCGTCGAGGTTGGCAATCGAGTGGTGATCCCCACTCACCTGTACTGCGGCGTCTGCTTCAACTGCGTGCGCGGCTACACGGCGGCTTGCCTGCGCGTGCGACCGGGCAGCTTCGGGGCCGCCTACGGCTACGCGGGCATGGGCGCCTACCGCGGCGCGCAGGCGCAGCTCCTCCGCGTCCCGTTCGCCGACGCGAACTGCGTCCGCGTTCCGGGCGAGCCCTTCGACGACCGCGAGGACGACTTCGTGCTGCTGGCGGACGCGTTCGTCACAGGCTGGCATGCGACCGAGCTGGCGATGATGCAGCCCGGCTGCACGGTCGCGATCTTCGGGGCCGGAACGGTCGGCCTGCTTGCTGCCTACAGCTCGCTGCTGCGCGGCGCCGGTGAGGTGTACGTCGTCGACTACATCCCCGAGCGGCTCGACAAGGCCGGCGAGCTCGGCGCCACGCCGATCGACTTCACCGACGCCGATCCGGTTGAGCAGATCAAGGAGCACCGGCGGCGCGCGGGGCTGCCGATCGGCGAGGAGCAGATGGACGGCGTGCAGAAGGGGATCGACGCGGTCGGCTTCCAGGCTCGCGACCGGCACGACCCGGCGCGCGAGAACCCGACGCAGGTGATCTCGGACCTGGCGCGGCTGGTCAACCCCACCGGCCACGTCGCGATCGCCGGCGTGTACGTGGAGCGCGACCTTCACCCGGCTCCCGAGGGCAGCGCCGACGGTCACCTCCAGGTTCCCTGGGCGACGCTGTTCAACAAGGGCGTCAGCGTCAACTTTGGACGCACCCACGACCGTCGCTACACCACCCGCCTGCGCGACCTCGTCGTCGCCGGACGTGCCCACCCCGGCGCGATCGTCAGCCACCACGGCGCGCTCGACGACGCGCCCGGCTTCTACGATCGCTTCGACCAGCGAGCAGATGGCGTGATCAAGGCGATCCTGCGTCCGAACCGTTGAGCAGGGGCGCCGTGCTTCTGTGGCGCAGCGTACGCTGGCGCCTGGGTATCTCCGTGTTGACGGTGCTGACCTCGGCGATCGCCGTCGGGGCGGCCGTGCTCGGCCCGCTGTATTTGCACACGGCGGGCGATTCGGTGGTGCGGAGCGCGATTTCCTCGGCCGCCGTCGAGGATCGCGGCTTGACGCTCAGCCCGGCGCCGGGGCAGGTGCGGTCGCTGACCCAGATCGAGAGCGGCGAGCGACTGGTGCGCAAAGCGGCGGGTCGCTGGTACGGCGCGCCGATCAACTCGGTGATCACCGGCGTCACGATCGCCAGCCACCGCACTGGGGCGGTCCGCTCACAGCTGCTGTACCGCACTGGCATCTGCCACCAGCTCGATTTCTTGCGCGGCAATTGCCCGACGGGCTTTGGTGATGTCGCACTCAGCGAGCGCAGCGCGCGGGACCTGGGAGCGTCGCTCGGCGGGGTGATCCGCGCGAGCGTGCTGGGTAGCAGCAGGCCGCTGACGCTGCGGATCGTCGGCGTCTATTCGGTGCCCAGCTTCACGCCGTCGTACTGGTGGGGAGGCGCGAGCGGCTACTTCCCATTCGGGCAGACCGCGTCGGGACCGCAACCGCTTCCGGAGATCGACTCGCTTGTCGCCTCGTCTGCGACGGCCCTGGCGGTGCCGGCGCAGAACTCTCCTCAGATCGACGGTCAGCTACCGCTGCGTGCGGCACGCGTCGGCTTGGGCAGCGAGGATGCGGTCCGTGATGCGGTGTCAAGGGCTACGGCTGCGGTCGCTGCGCGGCGGCTCGCGTTGAACACGCAGCTTCCGGCTTTGCTGGCAGGCGCTGATCGCCAGCGACGCACGATCTCGACAATCGTCGCCGTCGCCGCCGTCCAGCTCGTGCTGCTCGCGGTGTGGGTGCTTGCCGGGCTGCTGGTCCGTGCCGGCGCGACCCGGCAGGCAGAGGTCCGAGTGGCCCGCCTGCGAGGCTTCCCTTCGACGAGCCTGCTGACCGTGATTGCACTCGAGCCGGCGGTCCTGTGCGCATTCGGCCTCGTGCTCGGATGTGCTGGCGCTTGGGGAACGATGGTGCTCGTCCGGGCCAAGCTGCTCGACCACGCGGCTGTGATCTCCGCGGATGGCTGGGTGTTCGCTGCGCTGGCGGCGAGCGTCGCCGCGATCGCTGGCGCGCTCGCCTTCGGCTTGGCGCGGGCGCTGCGCTCCTCGACCCTGTCCGAGGGCACGCAGACCGAGCGGCGTCCGTCTCGCCGCACGGGCGTAGTCGCCGATGTCGCGCTGCTGATCCTGTCGGTGGTTGGGGTCGTAGCGCTCGTGACCAACGGCAGCCTGTCGGGTCACAGCAATCCGATCGCGTCCGCAGCCCCTGGGCTGATCGCACTCGGGGTGTCGGTGATCGCGGTCCAGCTCGTCCTCGGCGCTTGCCGCTTGGGCATTGCGGCAAGCGCCTATTCGAAGCGAGTCGCGCTGTTCATCGCGCTCCGGCAGATCGTCCGGCGGCCGGCGTTGATGCGTCAGACGCGGGTACTGATCATCGCTGTGTGCCTCGCCTGCTTCGCCGTCTCAGCGTGGTCGGTGGCGCGCCGGAACCGAGCCGCCGCCGCGCGCTTCAGCGTCGGGACGACCCGCGTGGCGATGGTCACCACGGGTCAGGAGGGACTCGAGCAGGCTGTCGAGCGCGTCGATCCCCAAGGCCGCTTCGCGATGGCCGCCGTCGTCGTGAAGACCGCCAGCTCGACGCTGCTGGCCGTGCAGGCGCCCCGATTGGGTGCGGTGCTCGACTGGCCTGCGGGCATCTCGCGCGTGTCGCTGGCGACCGTCCGTCGCCGCATCGATCCGCCGGTGACGCCAGCGATCGACTTTCCGCAAGCTGGCATGCGGCTGCGGATCAGCAGCGCGCTCGCATCGGCGACTGGTGGCCATGGGTTCGCTGGGCACACGCCGGCGATGCCCGTCGATCGAGGCGTCGAGCGTGGCATCGACGTGGCCGTGTGGCTGGCGAACCCGCAACTCGGGACGGCGGAGGTCGACCTCGGCCGGCTCCATCTCGGTGCCTGGAGCTACCAGGCGGCGCTCGCCGGCACATGTCCGGGCGGGTGCCGGTTGGTCGGCCTCGGCCTGGTGTCGGCTCCGGGCCGGCGTGCGTTCGCGACGTCC
>JASHQV010000332.1 GCA_030038955.1 Solirubrobacteraceae bacterium | reverse complement strand
CAGGTCTCGATGTTGACGGTGTTGATCTTCCCGCGATGGCCCTTAGTCTCGATGGTGAAGACTCCGCCCGGGCCGATGATCACATGATCGATGTCGCCGCGGCCTGTCGAGACGTCATGCAACGCCAGCCAACCAAGCGACCGTAGCCCGTCGATGACCTCGCCGACATGTTCTTCTCCGCGCGCACCACTCCGCCAGCGGTCCACGATCGGCACCATGAATCGATCTATCACGACCAAAGCCGCTATCACGATCGCCTCGACGCCCACCATCGCCCAACTGAGCCCGAACATGACCAAAGCCAAGACCAAGACGCAAAGCGCGAGAACCACGGCTGTTATCCCGCGCTTCGCGTACCGGTTCTTCATGAGGCGAGCGTGCTGCCCAGCGACGCGGTGTGCGACCGTGTGGTCGCCGTCGATCAGCGCCTCGATTTGGTCGAGGTCCCAGACCGGCTCAGGCCCATCGGCGGTGTGGGTCGCGACAGTCCCACCGGGATCGTCGGTGTCAACGACGCGGTGCCTCCGGCGTCGCAGCTCACCCAGCACGGTCGACTTTCCGCTGCCTGACATGCCGGTCACCAGCACCACCGACCGCCGTCTGGACGCACCGTCGCTTTGTTCTGCGGCCGGCCTCCAGTTGATGCCGATAACGGCTTGAACGATCTTTCCCGGCGGAGCCTGGCGACGGCTCGTCCGTCACCCTGCGCGAGATTCGCGCGAAGTAGATCTGAGGCCTCCGGTTGGGACGACACGCGTCGTGCAACGAAAGCGGAACTCACGCTAGCGCGGTTGGACCCCAAAATCGCCACTAACGCGACTGGCGCGACTGGCGCGAAGATCAAGCTATGCGGCGCTCTGATGTTCGCGCCGGCAAGTGGACATGAGCCCGACCCGGAGGGGAAGCCCAAGGTCGTTGTTGCGTCTTGAACGACCGTCGTTGCTCCCGCCCCACTTTCAATTTATACCGGATTGAAGGCCCTCATGAGGTCGCGGAATGTCCCTCATAATCGCCCGCCGCAAGCTAGAAGCAGGGAATGAGTGGAGCTGAGATCAACTCTGAGGGAGGTAAGCCGATGGCTCGTTATGTGTTGGATTTCCAGGAGATCGACCGGACCCAGGTTGCGGTCGTTGGCGGCAAGGGGGCGCTCTTGGGGGAGCTTTCGCAGATCGAAGGTGTTTGCGTGCCGGCCGGCTTTTGCGTTACTACGGATGCTTTTCAGCGGATCATGGCGGGGGCGCCCTCGATCGATGATCAGCTCGGTCAGTTGTCATGTCTCGAGCCGGGGGACCGGGACGCGATACGCGCGCTCAGCGCGGAGGTTCGCCGGACCATCGAGAGGATCGTCATTCCAGATGATCTGGAGGCGACGATCAACCGCTCGCTCGAGGGGCTCGGCGAGCAGGCCGCCTATGCCGTCCGATCGAGCGCGACGGCGGAGGATTTGCCGACTGCCTCGTTCGCGGGTCAGCAGGACACGTACCTGAACGTCGTTGGGTCTGCGGCGGTCCTTCAGCACGTCAGCTGGTGCTGGGCATCGCTTTTCACCGAGCGGGCCGTGACCTACCGCCTGCGAAACGGCTGTGACCACCGGAAGGTCCAGATGGCTGTGGTCGTGCAGCAGATGGTCTTCCCGCAGGCGGCCGGGATCTTGTTCACGGCGGATCCCGTCACCTCGAATCGGAAAGTCGCGTCCGTGGAGGCCAGCTTCGGCCTCGGTGAGGCTTTGGTCTCGGGCTTGGTGAACGCGGACGTATACAAGGTGCGCGACGGCGCGGTGATCGCCAAGGCGATCGCCGCCAAGCAGCTTGCGATCCGCGCCTTGCCGGCCGGGGGAACGGAAGCGCAGGCGATCGACTCGGAGCGGCAGCACGAGCCAGCGCTTACAGATGAGCAAGTCGTGCAGCTCGCGCGGCTGGGGCGGCGAATCGAAGCTCACTTCGGTCACCCGCAGGACATCGAGTGGTGCCTGGTCGCTGACGGCTTCCAGGTCGTTCAGAGCCGGCCGATCACCACGCTATTCCCGATCCCTGAGCCCGGTGATCAAGAGAACCACGTTTATGTCTCCGTCGGTCATCAGCAGATGATGACCGACCCGATGAGGCCCTTGGGGCTCTCCTTCTGGCAGCTGACCACGCCGAGGCCGATGTCCGAGGCCGGCGGGAGGTTGTTCGTCGACGTCACGCGGGGCCTGGCGTCCTACGGGAGTGGCTCCAATCTCGTCGAGGCTCGTGCGATCGAGGCTCTGAGGAGATCCGACCGGCTGGTCAAAGACGCGCTCGAGACGATCCTCGAACGCGGTGACTTCATCCAGGCGCCCCCGGACGAGCTTCCAGACGAGAGGGAACCTGCGATCGCGCAGCTCGTTGAAGCACCTGGCCCGATCGAGACCGATCCCGCGATCGTCGCCGAGCTGATCGAGCACAACGAGGCCTCCGTAGCTGCCCTGAAGCGCGACATACGAACGAAGTCCGGCTCTGCGCTACTGGACTTCATCCTGGCGGACATTCAGGAGCTGAAGCGGATCTTGTTCGATCCGCGCAGCAATCAGGTGTTCATGACGGCGATCCACGCGACGCGCTGGCTCAACGAGCACCTGCAGGACTGGCTGGGTGAGAAGAACGCGGCCGACAGGCTTACGCAGTCGGTTCCCAACAACGTCACCTCAGAGATGGGACTAGCGCTCCTGGGCGTCGCAGACGTGATCCGCCCGTATCCGGCCGTGGTGACGTTCCTCCAGTACGTCGAGGACGAGAACTTCCTGGACGACCTGCCCGCGCTCGCAGGCGGGGCGCAAGCACGAGACGCGATCCAGGCGTTCCTTGACAAGTACGGCATGCGCTGCGCCGGTGAGATCGACATCACCAGGCCGCGCTGGAGCGAACGCCCCGACACGCTCGTGCCGGTCATCCTCACCAACATCAAGAACTTCGAATCAGGCGCTGGCGAACGGCGCCGCGAGCAGGGCCGCCAGGAGGCGTATGACAAGGAACGGGAGCTGCTAGAGCGCCTACGGCTCTTGCCAGACGGAGAGGCCAAGGCCGATGAGGTCAAGGCGATGATCGACCGGGTCCGCACATTCATCGGATACCGGGAGTACCCAAAGTACGGCATGGTCAGCCGCTACTTCATTTACAAGCAAGCGTTGACGCAAGAAGCCGAACGCCTCGTGCTAGCCCACGTGGTCGCCGAGAAGGAAGACATCTTCTACCTCACGTTTCAGGAGCTCCACGACGCTGTGCGCACTAACCGAGTGGACGACCAGGTCATCCGCGAACGCAAGGACGCCTTCGAGTCCTATCAAGCGCTCACACCACCTCGAGTGCTTACCTCGGAGGGCGAGGCCATCACAGGCGCATACCGGCGTGATGATGTCCCCGCTGGTGCACTTGTCGGCTTGCCAGTTTCCGCCGGAACCGTCGAAGGACGAGCCCGCGTCATCTTGGACATTGCGCAAGCCGACCTCGAGGCCGGCGACATCCTCGTCACCACGTACACCGACCCCAGCTGGACCCCGCTGTTCGTCACGATCAAAGGGCTCGTAACGGAAGTAGGTGGCCTGATGACCCACGGTGCCGTGATCGCACGTGAATACGGCCTTCCAGCCGTCGTCGGGGTGGAACATGCCACTCATCTGATCCAAGACCGGCAGCAAATCCGCGTGCACGGAACAGACGGATACATCGAGATCCTTGCCTAAGCCGCGACAGTCTGTGATCGGTACCGACCTCTGCACTAGGTCGACGTAGCACACCCGCGCCGTCAGAGCGAGCTACCTAGAGGCGTTCAAGCTCGATCCGTGATCCCTGACGGCCGGTGGTTCTCATCCGCCTGTCTGGTGCGACCACTGGGAGGGCGTGGGGCGAGGAAAGTCAGGTGAGGTCCCACGCACTCGTTCGGAGCACTGCCCGGTGGGGTTGGACTGCCCGAGACCGAGCCCACAAGGCAGTCTCTGCTCCTCTGACTGGACTGTGCGCCGAGGTCCCCGAAGAGATGATGCCTACGAGCTGCGGAACTCCGGCTTCAGGGTCAGACCGCGGCTGGGATCTGAGTGT
>JASHQV010000331.1 GCA_030038955.1 Solirubrobacteraceae bacterium | reverse complement strand
CCCGGCACGCGGCTGCTGGCGAGCGCGACCGTCGCGACCAGCCAGTCGAACCGCTCGGCCACCGGACGCAGCCCGATATCGACCACGCGGCGACCCCGGACGCGACTGCCGAACAGCTCTCTGGCGACGAGTCGCTCGCCGTCGCGCAGCGCGAACCGCCTGAGGCTGATGATCCCGCGTCGCAGCCGCAGGCCGCGCGTGTCGATCTCTCCGATCCGGCCGATCGGAACGAACACGTGGCGGCGCTGGACGCCGCCGATCACGAACCCGCTCACCCGTGGCGGGCGGCTGCCGGCGTCGAGCACGACGTCGACGACGTGGCCGACGTCTGTGCCGTCGTCGCTGACGAGTGGCAGTCGCAGCAGCCGGGAGACGTAGACGATCGGCTCGCTCATGCTCGGTAGTGTGAAAGCCGACCGTCGCGTCGGTCAAGCTTTGACGGTGCCGCCGCTCGAGCTCCCCACCGCGTTTGCCGCCAGCACCGCGCTAGCGCCCGCGGAGCTGATCGCCGCTCCGATCCGCTACCCGGCGCCGGCGCGGCTGCGGCGGCGGCTGCAGGTCGATGGCCAGAAGGCGGCGAAGGCAGCCGAGAGCCTCGGGCTGCTCACGCTCGGAGACCTGCTCGAGCACCTGCCCCGGGACCGGCGCGACGCTCGCTCGGTGGCGGAGCTGCGCCCGGGGGAGACCGCCACCGTCGTCGTCGAGGTGCGCTCGATCAGCGCCCGGCCGGTGCGGCGCCGGGGCATGCGAGCACGCGTCGAGGCGATCGTCGCCGACGCCAGCGGCGCCACCAGCGTGTCGTTCTTCGGGCAGCCTTGGCTGGTCGACCGCTATCCGCCCGGCACCCGCCTGCTCCTGCACGTCCGGGTCGACGAGCGCGGACGGGTGAGCGCCCAGGGCCACGCACCGACGGCCGAGCCGACCGGCGACACCGGCGCGGTCGCGCACTATCCGACGACGGAAGGCCTGTCGTCCACGCAGATCCTCGCGCTGGTGCGGCGCCACGCGGCTGCGTTCGCGGACGTGCTCGAGCCGCTGCCGGCTCAGGTCCGCGTGCGCGAGCACCTCGCCGACCGGCCGGCGGCGCTGTCGGCGGCGCACTTCCCGGCGCGTGACGAGGATCCCGAGAGCGCCCGCCGGCGCCTGGCATTCGAGGAGCTGCTGCTGGCGCAGCTCGCGCTGGCACAGCGCCGGCGCCGCCGTAGCTGCGGCGCGGCGGCGCCGCGAATCGAGCGACCGCGAGAGCTGACCGCCAGGTGGCTCGATCACGGCCTGCCGTTCTCGCTGACCGGCGACCAGCGGGCGGCGATCGCGGCGATCGACGCCGATCTCGCCCGCAGCGAGCCGATGCACCGGCTGTTGATGGGGGAGGTCGGGTCGGGCAAGACCGTGGTCGCGCTGTACGCGATGCTGCGGGCGGTCGAGCACGACCTCCAGGCGGTGCTGATGGCGCCGACCGAGACGCTCGCCGAGCAGCACTTCGCGACCCTGCAGACGCTGCTCGGCGGGGAGCCCGTGCGCGTCGGCCTGCTGACCGGCTCGACTCCCGCCGCCCGCCGCCGTGACCTGCTCGGCAAGCTCGCCAGCGGCCAGCTGTCGCTGATCGTCGGCACCCACGCGCTGATCGAGGAGCAGGTGCGGTTCGACCGCCTCGGGGTCGTCGTCGTCGACGAGCAGCACCGCTTCGGGGTGGCTCAGCGCGCGGCGCTGGACGCCAAGGGCGGCGGTGCGGGCGTCGATGCCGGCGACGGCCTCGGCGCCTGGGAGTCCCCACACGTCTTGCACATGACCGCCACGCCGATCCCGCGCACGCTCGCACTCAGCCACTACGGCGACCTCGAGTTCACGCTGCTGCGCGAGCTGCCGGCGGGGCGCCGGCCGATCCGCACGTTCGTGTGCTCCAGCGAGGCCGAGCGGGAGCGCGCCTACGAGCGGATCCGCGAGGAGCTGCGCGCCGGCCGCCAGGCGTTCGTCGTCTGCCCGCTGGTGGAGGAGTCCGAGGCGCTGCAGGTGCGGGCCGCGACCGCCGAGTTCGAGCGTCTGCGGCGAGGGCCGTTCGCCGACTTCCGAGTGGTGCTGCTGCACGGGCAGATGCGTCCGGCGGCGAAGGCAGAGGCGATGGCGGCGTTCGCCGGCTCAGGCGCCGACGTGCTGGTCGCGACCTCGGTGATCGAGGTGGGGATCGACGTGCCGCGGGCGACGGTGATGCTGGTGGAGGACGCCGATCGCTACGGGATCTCGCAGCTGCACCAGCTGCGCGGCCGCATCGGACGCGGCAGCGACGACTCGCTGTGCCTCCTGTTCGGGCGCCGGGATGCGCCGCGCCTGCAGGCGCTGGCGCGCGAATCCGACGGCTTTGTGCTGGCCGAGGTCGACCTGCGCCTGCGAGGCGAGGGGGAGCTGGTCGGCACCCGCCAGAGCGGCCTCGCCCAGTACCGCTTCGCCGAGCTGCCCGATGACGCCGAGCTGCTCGAGCGCGCGCGGCGCTGGTGTCGGCAGCTGCTCGACGCCGACCCAGACCTGGCCGAGCCCGAGCACGCGCTGCTGGCCGAGGCGCTCAGCGAGCACTACGGCGAGCAGGCGCGGGCGCCGATCCCCGCATGATCCGGATCGCGTTGGGGCGGCGAGCCGATGGCGGTCGCTTGCCGTGCGGGTGAGCGAGTGGTTGAGGCCGGTGCGGCTGAGCGAGGGGTCGAGGCCGGTACGGCTGAGCGAGGGGTCGGGACGCCGGTGCGGGTGATCGCGGGCTCGCGGCGCGGCGCCGCCCTGCGCGCCCCCCGCGGCCGCAGCGTGCGTCCCACCTCCGATCGCGTCCGCGAGGCGCTGTTCTCGATCCTCGTCGATGTGGCCGGCGCGCGCGTGCTGGATCTGTTTGCGGGGTCGGGCGCGCTCGGCATCGAGGCGCTGTCCCGCGGGGCCGCGAGCGCCACCTTCGTGGACAGCGCTCGTGCCGCCGTGGCGGCGGTGCGAGCCAACCTCGCGGCCGTCGAGCTGAGCGCCGACGTGCACGCGCTCAGCGCCCAGCGGTTCCTCGCCGCGGCACGCGCCGCCTCCCGCCAATACGATCTCGTGTTCATCGACCCCCCATACCGCCAGGCCCGGGCGCTCGGGCCGGTGCTATCCACCGACCTGACCCCGGTGCTCGCGACCGGCGCCCGGGTGGTCGTGGAGAGCGACCGGCGGGCGCCGCTCGAGCTGGCGCTGCCGCTCACGCTCGAGCGGGTCTACGGAGACACGCTGATCAGGATCCATGAACCAGATACGACTGACGCCCGATGAGCCCCGATAACCGCGTCGCCATCTGTCCCGGCTCCTACGACCCGGTCACGAACGGCCATCTCGACATCATCAAGCGCGCCTCGCACCTGTTCGACGAGGTGATCGTGGCGGTCGTCAACCTCCCGATCCGCAAGGCCAAGACGCTGTTCAGCGCCGAGGAGCGGGTCGCCTTCATCGATCACGCGACGGCCCACCTCGACAACGTCACGGTCGAGCCGTTCAGCGTGCTGACCGTCGAGTTCGCCCGCTCGCACGGCGCCAAGGCGATCATTCGCGGCCTGCGGGCGATCTCCGACTTCGAGTACGAGCTCGAGCTCAACCAGCTCAATGCCGCGCAGGCACCGGAGGTCGAGTCGATTTACCTGATGGCCTCTCCCCAGTACAGTTTCATCCGATCGAGCGGTGTAAAGGAGCTCGCCACGTTTCGCGGTGCGATCGAGGATATGGTCCCCGCGGAGGTGGCCGCCGCCTTGAAGGAACGGCTCGGCAGGTAGCGAAACAGAGGTTGCTCAGATGGACGTCCTGGTACTGATCGACAAGCTGGATGATCTGGTTCACAACGCCAAGCCGGTGCCGTTGACCGACCAGGTGCGCGTCGACAAGGAGGAGATCTACGACATCCTCGACCAGATGCGCGCGACGATCCCCGAGGAGATCAAGCAGGCGCGGTGGATCGTCAAGGAGCGCCAGGAGATGCTGGCCGAGGCCAAGCGTGAGGCCGAGCGGATCGTCAAGGAGGCGCGCGAGCGCCAGGACCGTCTGATCTCCCAGGAGGAGATCACCAAGCAGGCCGAGCGGGGTGCCGAGGACATCATCGAGGACGCCCGTGCACGCGAGCGCGAGATCCGGCTCGGCGCCGAGGACTACGCCGACGAGATCCTCAACACGCTGGAGATCAACCTGTCGAAGTTCATCGCGGCCGTGCAGCGCGGCCGCGACCGCCTCGCCGGCAAGGACGAGCCGGCTGAAGTGAGCTAGCGAGCGCAAGCGAGCTAGCGAACGGCTAGAGCGAGGCAGCCGGATGGCTCGGGCGCGGCCCGATCCGGCGAGGCGGGATGCCGAGTGGGCCGCAAGCCCGAGGCCGAGCGTCGTTCTCAGACCGCGGGGCTGGATGCCCCGCGGAGGCTGGATGCCCCGCGGAGGGCTCGGGCACGAACAGCGGCGTCGACCTGTTCCTGCGCGCAATCTGGACGCTGACTCGCTGGATTGCGCGCCAGAGCACGAAAATCATGTTCCTGCGCGCAAATCACCGGCTGCTGGTCCAGTTTGCGCGCTAGAGCACGTTCGCGCGCCCTGAGAGCCGCCTCGTCGGCCTTCAGC
>JASHQV010000330.1 GCA_030038955.1 Solirubrobacteraceae bacterium | reverse complement strand
CAAGCCCGTCTTCCGACGGGGGGTCTTTGCTGCCCAGGGCCAATCGACCACACATCCCGAACATGCACATTCCTACCGGCAGGAAACCCAACTGGAAGCGGAGGCTTCGATAACGCTTCCATCGGCCGGGGCTAGCGGTCCACCTCAGCAGGAGCGGTAGAAACAAGACCGTCAATTACCAGGCACTTCTCCAGTGGAGCCAGCCGGGCTCGAACCGGCGACCTCCTGCTTGCAAAGAGCCAGCGAACCGGATCAGGTGACGGTCGGCTGGCGATCTTGCCCGCAAACGCTGAATCTACGGAAAGGTTGTAGATCGCCTGCAGGTGCTTTGGCGGCGACTGAGGCTTGCATCACGCTTCCACCGGAACGGACGCGAGACCTGCGCTACGGGCGTGCGTCTATGACGCGCAGCTTGGCGAGCGGAACGAACACGATCCGCGCGGCGCCATCCAGCGGCGGATCGGTGATCTCAACCATCGCCTTCTCGTCTGGACTCAGCTCGAGCACGCCCCCGCGCGCTCCTGCGGGCGCGTCGTCAACGGCCTCAGTGAGCTCGACGATGTCGAATTCGGCGATGTGGTGTGCGACAGCCATGAGTCAAATGCTAGAGGGTGACGTACGCGGTCACGAGCCGAGGCGGCGACCCTTCGGTGGCGTAGTGCCAGCTGGTTGTGACGGACGCATGGCGGTCATCGATCGTCATCTCGACGATAACCCCGCAGACGATGCCGAGCGCGCCTCGATCACGAACGGTGGCAATCGAGGCTCCTTGGACTGCTCGTGCGATGGCATCCCAGACGCGTTCGCTGTCATCGACGCCCACCTGGAAGACACGACGCAGTTCGGCGCCATGCCCTCGCGCTGACAGGATCCACTCCTCCAGCTTGATCGGTTCGCACCACGCCGCCTCGGATCCCGGCAGCGGCTCTCCGATCTTTGGCGGCCATGTCATTCGCTGATCGTCTCACCCGAAGCTGACGGCACCCCGGGCGCCGCTGAGGAGGCGCGGGTGTCTGCTCGCGTGAGCAGGTCGCTGTACTCGGCGAGCATACGTGAGCGGCGCATCGTGCGACGCCGGGCGTCTGCCAGTTCGCGGACGTAGACGGCACGGGTCACATTGGCGTCCCGATGCCCGAGCAGAAACGCGATTTCGTCGACGCTCTCGCCAGCGAGAAGCGCCCGACTGGCGACGGTGTGCCGGAAGCTGTGCATCGATGGGACCTCGCCATGCGGAATCGGAACTGAGGATCCATGCTCGTCCACGGCGTGCAGCATGGGATACGTTGGCTGGCCAGTCTCGTCAGCAGCGTTGAACTGTGCACGGCGGAGAGCTCTGGCGATGTTGCGCTGGCCGAAGGGTCGTCCCGAGCGAGTGGCGAACACGAAATCCTGTGGAGCGATGAAGGTGGAGCGAGCCTTGTGGTCTGCGAGGATCTGCGCCAGCTCTTGCGGAACGGGAACCGTGCGCGCAGAGCCGTCGGTTTTCGTTGGTCCGAGATTGCCATGGCGGTCGACTTGATGAGCGAATTCGATCTCGGCATCCGAGACGTCGGCGATCCCGACGTTGGCCCAGGTAAGGGCGAGCAGCTCTGAGAGCCGCGCGCCGGTCAGGGCGGCAACGGTAAAGAGTGTTTGATACGGCTCCTCGGCGGCGGCGATCGTTTGTTCCAGCTCGCTTCCCTCGAACACTCGCCTGTGCTTGCTCTGGGACGGTTTCGGCCGCTCGGATGAGAGCATCAACGACACCGGGTTCGCGCCGGCCCACCCGAGTCGACGCGCTGCATAGCGGAACACGCGGGTTCGTGACGCCGACGACGATCACGATCGTGGACTCAGCGAACCCACGGGCCCGAAGCTCACGGACCAGGCCGGCGAGATCGTCCGGCGTGATCGCGTCGAGGCGCTGATTGCCGAACCGACACAGCAGATGCTGATTCACGGCGTTCCGGTAGCACGACTGGGTAGCTGGCCGAAGGTCGACCACCGGCCCGTCAAGCCAGCGTTCGGCAGCGTCTCCGAACCGAAGGCGAGCGTTCTCAGAAATCCGCTCACCGCGGGTGCGCTGAGACAGCAGCTCGTCCCGCATCGTTCGGGCTGCCGTGATTCCTCCGTCGACCGTCCGCCAGCGCTGTTTGCCTGCGACGTCTTTGAATCCGACCTCGCACACCCCTGACGCACGGCGATAGATGTTCCGTTCGACCCGGATCCGCCTTGCCTCGCCGTTTCTCTCGCTCATGACGAGCACCTACGCGGCGAGGTGCAGCCTCGTGGCCAGGTGCCGCGGCCGGCCGCCGCCACGCCGCCATGCGTCGAGGTCCGACTTGCGGAAGTAAAGCTTGCAGTTCGGGCCGTCCTGCTCAGCGGGAATCGCGTGCTCGGCCGCAAGCTTTCGCAGCGTGTCGCGATGCACTCCGAGGTACTCGGCGGCGTGCCGTGCGTCCAACCACTCGTCCTCCTGCCGATCGCACCCGTGCTGATCCACGGACACTGCGAGACGAGCGGCTACGCGATCCGCGATCTGATCGAGCAGCGCGTCGAGGAGCGAGCCCTTGACGTTGCGATCGATAAGCGGCCCACGCGTGGCAAGCGCGAGCGGGGATGTGGCGTACCCTGACATTGTCGTGACCTCCTTCGTAGGTCTCGGCCAGGCCCCGGGGTGTTTGCCCACCGCCGGGGCCGCCTTCATTGGTGCTTACATCGTTAAGCTATCAGTGAGTGCCTCCGGACGGATCCGCCTAACGATGTAAGCTCGCCCGATGGTTCGCGTGGAAACAGACGACCTCCTTGACACTCAGGGTGTTGCCGAGATCCTGTGCCTCGCCCACCGCAATACCGTGCTGCAGTATCAGCAGCGGTACGAGGACATGCCGAAGCCGGTGTTCGACCTCGGAAAGGGGCGAGTCAAGCTCTGGCTCCGTCCCGAGATCCAGCGCTGGGCAGACCAGCATCTGGCGAGGCGCAGGAGCCGTTGACAAGGCCGGCTCTCATTGCCGAGCTGCAGCCGCCGCTCAGCGCGGAGGCTCTGCTGCCTGAAGGAGGGCCATATTCAGGAGGTGTGGTCGATTGATCCTGGGCAGCACACACTCGCCGACGAGAGACGGACTCGGATGCCCGTCTTCCGACGGGGAGTAACGCGACCGAGACGCTCAGTCGCCGCCGCGTCTACTTCGCGGTGACTACGGCCACAAGGAAGAGCCTAACTGGCAGGACGAGGCCCGCTGCACACGACCCGAGAGCGTTCTCAACCAAGAGGGCTGACTGGGCTCCACCGTGACGTGACATGAGAGCAGCTTCTACGTAGTGCTCACGATGATGG
>JASHQV010000329.1 GCA_030038955.1 Solirubrobacteraceae bacterium | reverse complement strand
GACTTCGCGAAGGCGCCGATGAGGAACAGCAGGCAGGCGACGACGAGCGCGGGGCTGTCGGTGTGGAACACGTGGTGGATCGCGTTGAAATTGGCGAGGAAGCCGACCGTGCCGGTGTGGCGGAACAGGAAGAAGGTGCCGAGCACCAGCCCGACGTCGCCGACGACGTTGATCACGAACGCCTTGATCCCGGCGCCGGTGGCGGTCGTGCGCCGGTACCAGAACGAGATCAGCAGGTAGGAGGCGGCGCCGACGAACGCCCAGCCGATGATCAGCACGAGGAAGTTGCCGCCCAGCACGAGCAGCAGCATCGACAGCACGAAGTAGTTCATGTAGGCGAAGAAGCGAGCGATACCGCGGTCCGACTTCATGTAGGAGACCGAGTACAGGTGGATCAGTGCCGAGACGCCGGACACGACCACCGCCATGAACACCGACACCGGGTCCACGAGGATCGCCATGTGCGCGTCGACGCCGGTCGACACGTCGTAGCTCCATAGGCTCGAGACAAGCTCGCGGTGGTCGGCGGGATGGCCCTGCAGCGAGATCAGCATCGCGACCGAGAAGACGAACGCCAGCGCGATCGACGCCGTCGCGATCCAGCCGCTCGCACGGCCCCACACGCGGAAGCCGAGGCTGATCACGACCGTGCCGAGCAGTGGGCACAGCAGCACCAGCCACCCCCACGTGGTCGTGGCCATCAGACCTCGCCTCCGTCGGAACGACTCGTCCGTGGCTCGCTCACGTCAGCGGCCCTCACCCGTTCAGCTCGTGCAGCTCGTCGACGTCGATCGGCAGGTTGCGGCGGTAGATCGCGACGATCAACCCGAGGCCCACCGTCACCTCGCAGGCCGCCACGACCATCACGATCAGCGCGAAGATCTGCCCCGCCTCATTGCCCCACATCCGCGCGAACGCGACCAGCGCGAGGTTGGCGGCGTTCAGCATCAGCTCCAGGCACAGCAGGATCACCAGCGGGTTGCGGCGCGTCAGCACGCCGCCGGCGCCGATGCAGAAGATGATCGCGGAGACCGCCAGGTACCAGCCGATCGTCACCGCTTCACCTCCGGGCGCGGCTCGAAGACCGGCGTTCCGGCCTCCTCGATCTCCCGGATCGCACGGCGCAGCCCCGCGCCCTCGGCCATCGTGCCCGTGTACGCCGGGCGCGGCTGGTGCAGCCGCCGCTCGAGCTCGGCGTCCTCCTCGGACTCGAGCCCACGGCGCCGACGGGCGAGCACGACCGCGCCGACGGCGGCGACCAGCAGCAGCAGCGAGGCGACCTCGAACGCGAACAGGTAATCGGTCAGGAACAGCCGGCCGATCTGCTTGGGGGTGCCGAAGCCGCGCACGTACGGGGCGCCGTGGCCGGCGATCCCGCTGAGCGCGGTGCCGAGCATCGCGATGCACAGCTCGATCGCCACCGCCACGGCGAACAGCGGTCCGAGGACCCGCAGCGCCGAGCCGATCTGATACTCCTGGCCGCCGCCGACGTAGGCGACGACGAACACGTACAGCACCATCACCGCGCCGGCGTACACGACCACCTGGGCGGCGGCGACGAACTCGGCGCGCAGCAGCATGAACAGCGCGGCCAGCGCGATCAGGTGGCAGACCAGCGACAGCACGCTGTAGAACGGGTTGCGCAGCATCACGACGCCGATCGCCCCGGCGATCGCGGCGATCGCGGCGATGAAGAAGAGGATGTCGGAGAAGATCATCGGCTCATTCCCCCTCCCCCCGCAGCGGCGTCCGCTCGATCGGCTCGGCCAGCAGCATCTCCTTGGTGAAGATCAGGTCCGAGCGGGTGTAGTCGGACAGCTCGTAGTCGTGGCCCATCGTGATCGCATCGAACGGGCAGGCGACCTCGCAGTAGCCGCAGAAGATGCAGCGACTGAGGTTGATCTCGTACACGGCGGCATAGCGCTCGCCCGCCGAGACCCGGTTCTCGGGGGTGTTCTCGGCCGCGACCACGCGGATGCAGTCGGCCGGGCAGGCGGCCGCGCACAGCGAGCAGCCGACGCACTTCTCGAGGCCGGGGTGGTCGGGGTCCGACTCCTCGAAGCGGTTGAGCCGGTGGCGGCCGCGGAAGCGCGGGTAGACCGGCGTCTTCTCCTCCGGGTACTGGAGCGTGTGTGGCCCCTCGACGACTCGCGCAAACGTCGTCTTCATCCCGCGCAGGGTCTCGCCGAACACGCGGTAGGCGCCGGCCGCGGCGTTGCGCGGCGGCTGCCGGATCACCTCGATCACATCTGCGGAAGGGTCGTAGGGCATGTGGGGATTACCTCCGCGGGGCTTCGGGCTTGCGGCCCGCTCGACATCCGGCCTCGCCTTTTCGGACCGCGCCCGAATCGTCCGGCTGCCCGGCGATCTGGTTGCAGGCTCGGCCCCCGGCCTCTCGTGACTGTTCGCGCTTCGCGCTCACGCCACCACCACGATCGCGGTCACCAGCAGGTTGAGGGTGGCGAGCGGCAGCAGCACCTTCCAGCCGAACGACATCAGCTGGTCGTAGCGCAGCCGCGGCAGCGTCGCTCGAATCCAGATGAACAGGCTCATGAAGATCATCATCTTCGCGAACACGATGATCGGATCGATCCAGCCGGGGACGCTGGGGTTGCCGGGGATGTGCCAGCCGCCCAGGAACATCGCCGTCGCGATCCCCGAGACGACCATCATGTTCACGTACTCGGAGAACAGGTAGGCGACGAAGCCGGTGCCGCCGTACTCGGTGAAGTAGCCGGCGACGAGCTCGGCGTCGGCCTCGACCAGGTCGAACGGCGCGCGGTTGGTCTCCGCGAACGAGGCGACCATGAAGATCAGGAAGCCCGCCAGCTGCGGCACGATGTACCACATCCCCCGCTGCGCCTCGATGATCCCGGTCAGCGACAGCGTCTGCGCGGTGATGATCACGCCGACCAGCGC